>JAFDFV010000497.1 GCA_019309665.1 Deltaproteobacteria bacterium
TTGCCATGACAATAGGCCTGATTATCCTGACGGCATTGTCGAGCACTTTCCTTATGCAGCGCAAAATCTATGACGTTCAGGAACAGGTTGCCGAAATGGTACAGACCGCAAGAGGTGCTATGGATATGATGAGCAGGGAGATCAGGCTGGCTGGGTATGCCCCAACAGGGTATGTCCCAACAGGCGGCACGATGCAGAGATCTGATCCAACAGGTACAAATTTCGTTGGTATTTCGTATAATGCTGGTCAGCTTCAGATACGCGCAGATCTGACTGGTGACGGGAATACTAACGGCAGTAATGAAGACATAATATATACCTATGATGCCACAGATCTTCAGATTGACAGGAATACCGGCGGCGGCGACCAGCCATTTGCCGAAAACATTCAATCATTTACTTTTGATTATTTAGACAGCGCCGGCAACGCCACGACCACACCTGTCAATATTCGCCAGATAATAATCACTATAACTGCCAGAACATCCAAGCCTGACCGGAATTATACACCAAACAGTGGCTACAGGACTTACACCCTTACTTCTTATATAACGCCAAGGAATCTTGCTTTTTAACAGGATATCGATTGAGTGTAACCAAAATAGAACATTTATCCGTTCAATTTGGCAACTCCTCAATAAATGGAGGCTTTAAGGTGATGAAATTTGAAAATGGCTGACTGTCTGAACGCCTTTAGCGAGTCTTAAGAAAAAACATCGCATCACACGTTACGTTATTTAATGATGAGCGTAACATATTTAATTCATTGCTATTTTAAACTTCAGATCTGTTTTTTCTTTAGAGTCGCTTTGGCGTGAGTTTCAGCTATTTTCAAATTTCATCACCTTAAAGCCGGAATGACGATAGCGCCAAATTGTTATGTTTTATTCTTTTTAATTATCAATGTTCTATTTTGGTTACACTCATATCGATTTAGCATTAAAATAAGGAGGCCGATATGCCGGCTATAAGAATGATATACAATAATGAAAAAGGATTTGTACTTCCTGTGGGTCTTATGTTTTTGGCTATTATAGCAATTCTGGGAACCACGGCTGTTATAATTACAACAACAGACCTTAAAATCGGCAGCAATTACAAAGCCAGCGAGCAGGCATTCTACGATGCCGAGGCCGGCGTTCAGTATGTACTGAAGCAACTGGCCATCGACTTGGATGATTCGGACTCCGACACTGTTGATCTGATGACGGAAGATCCTCCAATATCTTTGAACTATTCCACACCAAGCGGATTTTCTTTTACTACTCCAACCGTGTTAACATCACATTTTTGACTACGGCCTGTTCACCAATGGATTACTGGATCTAAAATCGGATGCTCATGTTTATAGTTATGACTCCAGTATCACACCTGACCCGGATCCAGCAACCTTTCCCGGCGCATCCACTGGAGAAGCTGACATTGGCAGCAATACAGAGATCAGCACCAAGATGGATACATATATCGACGGCAATCTTGGCCTGGGAGCAGACACCTCCGATCCGCCGATTAATGCCTTATGGACCGATACTGGAACACCTATCGTCACAGGCACCTCCGACACTGTAGAACACGTTGATCCGGATCCGTTGGGAGCAAACGATTCAGATCCACCATCCGAACTCTACAATAAGTTCATTGACATTATCACCACCAATAATAACGTCACCGCCAAAGATGGTTCTCCTTGTCCCCTTGAAGGAGCTACAGCGATAGACCTCGGCAACAGTGAAAAGTTGACGCTGACGGCAGGTGACTATTACATTACAGACATTATTCTGAGGAATGGTTCAACTCTTGAGATAGACGCGACTTCCGGACCAGTCAATATCTATCTCAGCGGAACCATCGACGCGGAAGAAGGTGAAATTGAAGCCAAAAACGGCTCTGCCCTTAATAACTTGTCACAACCAACCGACTTTTCAATTTTTTCAAATTCCTCTCAGGATATTGCCTTCAAACACTCGTCTGCTTTTAAGGGAATGGTTTACGCTCCGAACGCCCATGTGGAAATGAAAAATACCGCCGGCGTTTACGGTCTGATCTGGGGGAATACGGCAACGATTAACAATTCGGGAGAGTTCTACTTTGACGAAGCTATAAAGGATAAATATCTATCTCCTAACAATTATACAATAAATGTCCTTTCCTGGAAAGATGATTTTTGACAATTAATTGTTGATAGAGTTCTGAACCGGAGTCTGGAGATCTATTTTTTCTCCCACCAGCCTTCGGGCATCTTTCCATTGTTCTTTTTTATCAGCTCAGCAGTAAGATCATACATCTTCGCGGAAATCTTTTTCACTTCGTCCCTTGCTTTTTTCTTGGCTTTTGAATCTTTATTTTTAGTAGCTTCTCGCAGTCTATCCAAGGTTCTGTTTAGTTCAGCCTCCAGCAGTGACTTTTTTTCCTTATAGTATTCCAGATCTACTGTTCCCGTCATTTTTGGCTTTTCGTTAATTTCACTTTCCAGATCGATTCTCTTTTTTTTAGAATCTATTTCCTCTTTGTATGCTATGTCCGATTCTCTTATCGTTTTGACAAATTCTTTTTCAATCCCCACAACTCCCCCGTAGTAATAGAACTTTATCTGCCTCCCCTCTTTCCAATAGTGGTTAATTATAAATGTAGAGCCGTTTTTTAATTCAACAAGATAAGAGGAAAAGCAGATAGATGGACATATGAAAAAGGCGATAGTTGCGATTAACAAAATAAACTTTTTCATAACATTCTCCAAAGCAATTGACTTATGTTTTACCATTTGACAAATTCAAATAGTTAGGTATGAAAACAATAAACAAAACATACACCTTAACTTCGCTGATAACGCCAAGAAATCTTGCTTTTTAGCAGTTCGGATACAATTTTAACAAAGGAGTCTGGAATGTCAAATTTAATATATATAAATGAAAAAGGATTCGTTCTTCCTTTGGGCCTTATGTTTTTGGCTATTATAACAATTCTGGGAACCACTGCCGTTATACTAACAACAACTGATCTTAAAATCGGCAGCAATTACAA
>JAFDFV010000124.1 GCA_019309665.1 Deltaproteobacteria bacterium
GAGCGAACAAACCCGGGATGAACATTTGGAAGTCTTAGCGGATCATAATACCGATGTTTCAGCGATGGATTGCTGAACGGAAAGGTGGGGAAGTGAAACCTTAGCGACCCACTGTAGGAAAGGTGAAGCAGGGTATAACGTTTTTCTGGAAGGAACTATGGGAGATACACAGAAATCACAAACCATATCAACGGAAAACCAGGGAATTGCGTCGCAGGAAGCTTGCGATACCAGACTGGTTTCAGAATGTCCGGAAAACGACAAGCCCCCAGTATTAGTGGGTGAGTCGTCACTTGTCCGGATCAGGATGCCGGCAGAGGCAAATCCGGATTTAGTCTTCAGGTCTCTTGCCCACAGGATAGATTTATCCTTGCTGCAAAAATCATTTCGTCAACTACGCAAAAACGAGTCCATCGGTGTAGACAAGATAACGGCAAAAGAATACGCCGTAAATCTTGATGAAAACCTCTATAATCTATACCAACGACTGCGAAGAGGTCAGTACGTTGCCACGCCGGTCAAACGTATTTGGGTGGATAAGGAAGATGGTGAAAAGAGACCAATAGGCATCCCTGCACTGGAAGACAAAATTGTCCAAAAAGCAGTGACCACCATATTGGGTATCGTGTATGAACCCATCTTTCATGATTTTTCTCATGGATTTCGCAGTGGACACAGCCAGCACAAAGCACTAAGCGAACTTCGCGAAAAGTGCAATAATCTGAACATCAACTGGATTTTAAGCGCAGATATTACAGGACTATTCGACAACATCCCCCACAATTTATTACGAGAGACAATCCGACACAGGGTAAACGATGGAGGTATTCTTCGCTTAATCGGCAAGTGGTTAAACGCCGGAGTAGCGGAGGGTGGCGACATCATCTATCCTGAAAAGGGTACTTTTCAAGGTGGGGTAATTTCACCAGTGCTCAGTAACATATTTCTGCACTATGTTTTGGACGAATGGTTCGTCAAAGAGGTTGAACCCCGAATGAAAGGCAAATGCTTTTTGAATCAATATGCAGATGATTTTATTATTGGATTTCAATTGGAATCGGATGCAAAGCAGATAATGGAAGTACTGCCGAAGCGTTTTAACCGTTACGAGCTAAGCCTTCATCCGGTAAAGACCAAATTGATACCATTTGGAAAACCAACAATAAGCGGGAAACCAAAGGGTACGTTCGATTTTCTCGGGTTTACCTTTTATTGGGGAAAAACTCTCAAAGGATACTGGGTGATAAAGAAACAGACAGCACGGAAACGTCTAAAACGTTTTCTGCGAATGCTGTGGAACTGGTGCAAGAAGAATCGGCATGAACCCATAGAAAAGCAGCATAATATATTAAGTAGCAAACTTCAAGGGCACCCCTGCCGCTTCCCAAAATTGTCCATAATATTTGATAACTTGCAGGTAGCAAAGTTATGCGCCAATCGGGGTGTCGCCTGATTGGTTGACAGCTTGGTAAAAAGAGCTTGAACCGAGGAACCGTATGGGGGAAAGCTTCACGTACGGGTCTGTGGGGAGGGCGCCGGGTAACCGGTGCCTTTACCCGGAACGCTGACCGGCTGTACCGTGCGGGTTCACATACCCTTTGGTTTGCTTAATAATCACTGTTTAACCTGCCTTCTATCTGCACCGCCGTCAGGTGAAGCGGAGCGTTGGGATTAAAACCAAAGTATTTATCCAAAAGGTATGAGATTTGACCAACAATAAGACGGAGGTTAATTCAATAGCAATCAATGAGGCGCAACTTCTTTTAGCAGAAAAGCGCACATCTTTGGCCGTGATGCGGACTGGTATAGCTGTATTAGCTTTACCTCTGTCGGTTATGAGCGTACTGATAGCTACTTCAAAATATTATGATGTCCTTCATGTTTTATATTTTCTTGTTCCCTTGGGGATACTCAATCTTGCTTTAATTGTTTTTGGCGCTTACCTGATTATTCGTTCGATAGTTCGGATGCGACATTATGATCGCCTTATTCATGAAATTAAGCTAAAACATAGTGTAATTGGGGAATTTATTGATTGAATTTATGAATTCATCCTGTCACTTCACCTGACAGCGAGGGCCTGGCGGCTCTCGCTGCTGGTGAGTTCTGCGTTGGGTTTTGATGTTAATAGGAGAATTATTATGCGCCAAATACATATACAAGGATCACTTTTCGAAGAAAATTATCTTGTTAGAACTCTTGGTGCTGTTGCACATGTGGCAGATATTGCCTTAACAGAACTTGTTGCTAATGCATGGGATGCTGGAGCTTCAAAAGTAAAAATACAAATTCCCGGTGAAAAAGACGGTCGCCTAATAATTGAAGATGACGGTCATGGTATGACGCCTGACCAATTTAAAATAAGATGGATGACCCTTGGATATGACCGTTCTCGACACCAAGGAGCATTGGTTGAATTTCCGCCTATCCGTAAAAACGGCAAAAAGACGTGCCTATGGTCGTAATGGAATTGGTCGTCATGGTCTATTGTGTTTTGCAAGCAAATATACTGTAAAAACAAAAAAAGATGGCACCAACGGTGAATTCTTAATATCGACTTTGGAAAAAGATGACCCATTTACAATATTAAATGAAAAAATCATAAAGGAAGATGGCCACGGGACAACATTAGAAGCTTTAGTACAAAGGCATATACCAGACCCAGATCGTATCCGTGACATTCTTTCAGCCAGATTTATTCATGATCCACAATTTATAGTAGTGGTTAATGGTAAATCTGTCCCACCTACTGAGCATCCAGGGTTGATTAGTGAGGACAGTATTTCGCTTGCAAATGGCATCCAACTAAAAATTTTGTTCATTGATTCTACAAAAGTCGCTAAAACTAAAATTCATCAAGGTATCGCATTTTGGGTAGGAAACAGGCTTGTTGGTGAGCCAAGTTGGGTTCTTGGAAATAATCTTGTAATTGATGGTTGTCTCTACAAAGCAATGCAGGTTTGGAAATACCGCCCTGTCTTGCTTTGTAAGCACCTGATTTTTCGTTAAGTGCTTCCAGAAGCTATGATATGTAACTTATCGAAATTATTGGCCTGCACTGTTTTGTAGGGACTACCCATTCCGTGCACCACAAATACCGAATTAATAATATATTCTTCATTGAATCTTTTTGGTGCGTAAAACGCACCCTGCAATCTGCTGCACTTGACCGCAGAAGCCGAGCCGATTTAGAACATTTGTAGTTTTGCGGCAGCTTATCACTTTTTTGATAGTTTTTCGGATATCGTCTGCGTCAAGTGAGCAGTATCTTCGCTTTAAAAAAATAAACCTCACCATTGACATGCGTAACTCAAAGGGTTACATTAATCTATGATCAAATTCTTCAGGTACAAAGGACTTGAAACCTTTTTTTATACTGGCAGCAAAAAGGGAATACGGCCTGAACATGATGACAGGTTGGAAAGAATTCTGGACCGACTTAATGCCGCCGGCAACATAAAAGATATGAATTATCCAGGTTCATACTTGCACCAATTAAGTGGCGACAAAAAAGGCCAATATGCTGTAAAGGTCTCAGGTAATTGGAGAGTATTTTTTGAATTTATTGAGGGGGAAGCCTACGTCGTTGACTACAACGATTATTATTAAGAGGTGAAGCCGTGAAAAAGATGAAAAGACAACCAACACACCCGGGAACGATAATTAGAGAAGATTATTTAATGCCATTATCCATCACAATAAAAGATATGGCGTCCACCCTTGGTGTATCCAGAAAGACGCTGTCGAAAATCATAAATGAGAAAGGCTCTATTACACCGGATATGGCATTACGCTTATCACGTGCCTTTGATACCACGCCTGATCTTTGGTTAACTTTGCAAAAAAACTATGATTTATGGCGGGCAGGGCATGTCTCAAAAGCATGGCAAATGGTCAAGCCCATTTCACAACAATTGCTCCATCATCAAGGATAAAACAGCGAACAAATCACTACCCGACACCAGAAGCCGGTAGGCTGATGCTTTATCTACTTCTGAGTTATTTATTTTATTAAGGGCTCGCTAAAAAATAACTTGGTAGAATTTGCGCTCAAATTTGGCGTAGATTTAATCGATCTGATTGAGCAAAACCGCAGGAATAGCGAGCTATTTCGAGGCCAATTTTACTAAGATCAGGTGCGAATGAAAATCGATTAAAGATATGGTGAAGTTGGGATGCAAAAATGCCAAGTTATTTTTTAGCGAGCCCTAAGGATAGATCGTTGTTCGCTTCGCTCTCACGATCTATCCTTATTCGTTATGTGGTGCCTTATCGCTTCTGAAATTCAAACTACTTTCCGTATTTTTGTTTCATTTGCAACTTCTTCAGTTCATCCTGCGTGAATGCTTCAGCGTAAACCGCCATTTGGATGAGAGGTTTCACCGTAGGTTCAAAAGACACCCATTTGCCTTCCTTCTTTTCTAAAAACGGCCAGTTCAAAAGACTCGGAACCAGAGGGATCACACCTTTGTAAAACTCGAGTTTCCCATCCTTGAAGGTGGCCGGAGTAAATTTTTTGGATGAGGCAAGGATATTGACAGCCTTCGTAGCGTGGCATTGCTCGCACTTTCTGCCCTCACCCATAATTGAATGGGTAAAGTAAGGAACATAGGCTATAAAGGGCTCGTTTTTATGACTGACTAAAGTTTGCATAGTCCCGCTTGTAACTTTCCCCTTGTATTTTACCAAAAGTAAAAAGTCCTTGACTTTTGTTGCAAAACTTTTCGGTTTGCTTTTAGTTCTTGCAAATTCACCAAAATGGCAGTTGTAGCAACTCATGGTATTTTGGACATGACAGGCATTACAGTCCAACTTGTTCTTATGGACGGTGTGGGACTTGGTTTCCGGAACTACGGGATAATCCTCTGAGTCTTTCGTATGGCAGTTGGTGCAAGCTGCATCCATCGCACCAGGATCCCTCATGCTTTTGTAAATATTCCCATCTCCATGAATCTCTCTCGACGTATGACAATCGGAACAGGTCATATCGGCCTTCATATGTACACCTAAACTATCCCTGCCTTCATCCAGTTTAATTGTGGCTTTCTCTCGGGCATGGCACTTTAGGCAAGTTTTACGGTCCCGGGCCATTTCCAGAGAGTAAACAAGACCCTTTTCTGTTTTCTTAAGATGGCAGTCATTGCACCCTTTCACATGGCAATTTTTACAGCCAAGCTTTTCATACGGAATGCCTGTTATTGCCATGAAGCCATCCTCAGCCTCATACCAATATCGCATTCCTTCACCAGTGTGGTGGAGACTCGATGAAAAAAAGTCCTGTTGTTGTTCAGCATAAACAGGCCAACTACAAACCATCAGTAGTGTTACAATGGACAGAATAAAGCAAAACCTATCTTTCATAATTTTCTCCTTTCTTTTGGGTAATAATTAATAGTTGGGAATAGCCACAAGTGAATTACGATATTCCAGTAGATTCTTGCACATAACTTCCTTTGAAAGCCACATGAAATTAGACATCTGCTCAACGATTTATTGTGCGAAATGCTCGCTATTTCAATATAATACGTGTCTAATAAAAAGTTGTATCTAAACTTGACGTTATCAACAAATATAATTACAATGATTACATAAAAATTCAATAATAATTTAAGGAGCAACACCTATGGAAAAACAAATACGTTCAAGAGATATTAAACTTGTCCCTATTGGAAATTCTAAGGGAGTGCGCATACCCAAAGCACTCCTTCAAAAATATGGTCTTAATAATTCCCTTTTGCTTGAAGAAACAGACAGTGGACTGCTTCTTCGAAAGAAAGACGACAATAAACTTTCTTGGGAAAATACATATAAAGCCATGGCTAATGAAAAAGAAGATTGGGACGATTTTGATACAAC
>JAFDFV010000125.1 GCA_019309665.1 Deltaproteobacteria bacterium
TGATGCTCTAAACGGCATGACAGGCGAGATGGGAATGATGGCCGAAGCGGCTGTTGAAGGCAAGCTCGATACCAGGGGTGATGCAGCCAAGTTCGGCGGAGACTTCGGCAAGATTGTGCAGGGCGTGAACGATACGCTTGATGCCATAATCGGGCCTCTGAATGTTGCAGCCGAGTATATCGACAGGATCTCAAAAGGCGATATTCCTGAAAACATTAGCGATGAGTACAAGGGCGACTTCAATGAGGTCAAGAACAACCTGAACGTCTGCATTGATGCCCTGAACGGCATGACAGGCGAGATGGGAATGATGGCCGAAGCGGCTGTTGAAGGCAAGCTCGACACCCGGGGTGATGCAGAGAAGTTCGGCGGAGACTTCGGCAAGATGGTCCAGGGTGTAAACGATACCTTAGATGCCATAATCGGGCCTTTGAATGTATCTGCCGAATATATCGACAGGATCTCAAAAGGCGACATACCTGAAAACATAACTGACGACTACAAAGGCGATTTTAACGAGGTCAAGAACAACCTGAACCAGTGTATTGATGCGCTGAAGAGCCTGATTGAAGAGGATGGGGGAGTAGTCCTTGAGGCTGCGGCAAACAAAGATCTCACCGTAAGGCTGAAACGAGAATACAGCGGCGCTTATGCAAAAATGAAGGATAACATCAATGCGTTGATAGAGAACCTGCACGATGCGCTTGAGCAAGTTGGCACAGCAGCCGAGCAGGTGGGTTCTGCCTCCGGTCAGGTTGCCTCATCAGGCCAGCAACTGGCTGAAGGATCAAGCGAGCAGGCATCATCTCTGGAGGAGACATCTTCCTCCCTTGAGGAGATATCTTCCATGACCAATCAGAACGCGGATAATTCCAAACAGGCAAATAGCCTCATGGGGGAAGCAAACCAGATTATTGTAAAGGCCAACGACTCCATGAAAAATCTAACCACATCTATGGAAGATATCACAAAGGCAAGTGAGGAGACCTCCAAGATCGTCAAGACCATTGATGAGATTGCATTCCAGACCAATCTCCTGGCCCTGAATGCAGCGGTTGAGGCAGCAAGGGCAGGTGAAGCAGGCGCAGGATTTGCAGTGGTGGCGGAAGAGGTAAGAAACCTCGCCCTGCGCTCTGCTGATGCTGCCAAGAACACGGCAGGTCTAATTGAAGATACCGTCAATAAAGTAAAGAATGGTGCAAACATTGTGTCAGTGACCAATGAGGCATTCACAGAGGTCTCCACCAGCACCTCCAAAGTAGGTGATCTTGTTGGGGAGATTGCCGAAGCCTCCAATGAACAAGCCCAGGGAATTGAACAGGTGAACACTGCCATTGCCGAGATGGACAAGGTAACCCAGCAAAATGCTGCAAATGCTGAAGAGTCCGCCGCAGCCGCTGAAGAGATGAGCGCACAGGCACAAGAGCTAAACAGCATGGTTGCTGAATTCAAATTGAACGGGCAGCATAGTGGACGCAAGCAGATGATCACTCCAAAGAGACAGGCGGGTAACTTCAAACAGACTGCTCTCCTGACAACAAAGGCGAAGACTGGCAAGATTGTAAAACCTGAGACTGTCTTCCCAATGGATGATGATATGAAGATGGATGAAAGCGATTTCAAGAATTTCTAAAATCAGGGATCGGGGATCGGGGTTTACTGAAGAGTGCTGACAAAAAACTATGGTAGATCCTTTTTATGGTACGACAGATAGTAGAGCGTTGGAGTCGGTAATCCATTACTCCCTGATCCCTGAACCAAAGCGAGGAGCTTAACCAATGGCATTTACATTTTTTTTCAGAGACATTACGGCCCTTAATGCGATTAAGGACCATGTGATCCCTGAGCTTCGAAAACAACGCTATATTAATGTCTGGGACGCAGGGTGCGCAATGGGCCCTGAACCTTATTCCATAGCCATTATCTTTAAGGAAACCCTGGGATATTACGAGTTTAAAAGGTTTAGAATATATGCAACTGATCTTGATGAAGAAAGCAACGAGTTTGGAAAGATTCTTGCTAAAGGCATATATCCGGAAGAGGCAGTTAAGAGGATACCAGGCGATATTTTCAGGAAATACTTTTCATCAAACAACAAGCCTGAATATTTTAAGATTGCAGACGAGATCATGCAATGTGTTTGTTTTCAAAAACATGATTTACGCTCATTGCAGCCAATCAGGGATAATTTTGGCCTGATCGTTTGCAAGAATGTCCTGCTTCACCTGCAAGACTCCGAGCGAATTAACGTTATCAAGATGTTTCACAAATCCCTTGCACCGGGCGGTTTCTTTGTGACAGAGCAGACACAAAAAATAACCGGAGAAGTTGCCGGGTTGTTCGAGCAGGTGATACCGAATGTGCAACTGTTTAGGAAAACGTAACCGTTCACGGTTGACAGTTATCGGTTCACGGTTGAAAAAAACAGACGGTTGAAAAAAACAGAAGGTAGAGGAGAATTATGGGGTCCTCTTTTGAAGATTTAGAAGTTTGGAAAAAATGCGGAAGGAAGCGAAAGAATTAATTCAAGAGTTGAAATCAATATCCAAAATGCTTCAATCGTTGCATGGTTCATTGAAAAAACTGTAAACTGTGAACCGACAACCGTGAACGGTTACTTATAAATGAAAATCATAAATCTTACAAATGACAGCAAAATTTATACATCCAACGTCTATTTTCTGATAGGTGACTGGAAGGGCTTTGATGATGTCAATGCACTGATCGATGCGGGCAGGGATCATTCGATCATTGAGAAGATAAAAAAACTTGATACAGGTGTGGGCAAGAAGAAGCTGGAGAAGGTCGTACTGACCCACGGGCATTATGACCACGCCAGTCTTTTGCCGGCCATCAAAAATGAATTTAACCCAAAGGCTTACGCCTTTCATTCGTTTGACGGGGTGAGTCATATCTTAAGGGACGGACAGACACTGAAGCTGGCAGACAGGTGGTTCGAGGTTATTCACACCCCGTGCCATACCGGTGATTCGATTTGCCTGTATTGCGCACAAGAGGCTGTCCTGTTTTCAGGGGACACACCCCTGATTATTACTGCGACAGATGGTTCGTACCAGAAAGATTTTATCAGTGCCCTTGAAAGGATCGCACGAAGAAACATCACCACGATCTATCCGGGACATGGGGAGCCAATAACCTGCAAAGTTAAACAATCAATATACGCATCGCTTGATAACATCAGGAAGAACAATTGAACATTTTTCAAACGTCTCAACCGGTAAAGCTATGATATCGATAAATAACCTTTCACATACAGAAATCCAAAAAATTAAAGTTGCCTGTTCCTGTCTGTTTTCTGCTGAACTTGCCGGAAATAATGAATTCCTTGAAAAATTGGAATTTGATTCGGTTAAGAATGCATTCATAGAAAAGGAGAAAAGATATAATCCCGATTTTCATAAGGATGAACCGGAAGCAATGATTATTAAAAAAAAGGAACGGTATGTCAGGATCAGGGAATCGTTTGAAATACTAAAAAATCATATTAAAGAACAGGATGGATCGGTTGGCGGTTATGATAGTACCCGTGGGATAGTTATTGCCGTTGGGGGCGCAAAGGGCGGAACCGGCAAATCATTATTTGCGGCTAACCTTGGGGTTTTTCTTGCAGCCAGGGGCAGGCGGGTAGTATTGGTTGATCTTGATCTTGGCGCTGAAAATCTTCATCTTTACCTTGGCGAACGGTCTGTGAAGCATACTATAAATGATTTTCTTAATAAAAGGGTTAAAACGTTAAGGGAGTTAATGGTGTCAACGCAGTATGGACTATCTCTTGTCGGTGGAGGTGGTTCCAAGCTTGGAGCGGCAAATATTCATTTTGCAAGAAAGCTAAAATTGTTAAACGCAATAAAAAAGATAGATGCCGATTACATCGTAATAGACTTGGGGGCAAGCACCTCATATAATAATATCGATTTTTTTCTTGCGTCTGATTTTGGAATTGTAGTGACAACCTGTAATCCTGCTTCCTATTTAGATGCTTATAATTTCATCAAGGTGTCGTTACATCGGAAATTAGACAGGATTTTTGGGCCGGAATCTGAGTTTAGAAAACAAAAAAATAAGGATATAGATCTGCTTATAAAAGATGTTACTATGTCGGTCAATCTTAAGGGAGGGAATCTAATCGGCAGATTATTGAAGAAAATACAAGATGAGCAACCGGAATATATTACATTTATATCAAATATCCTGAAAACATATAATCCAAATGTTATCGTTAATATGAGTACCGATGAATCTTGTGCAACGGAGGTGGCCAATCGTATTCAGAAAGTTTCACAAAAAATGCTTTCAATTGATGTTGGATATCTCGGGTCTATTCCGTATCAAGCAGAGATAGAGCGCAGCACACAGGACTTAGTGCCTTTTGTTTCTACATATCCAAAAGGGATTCTCTCAGAATGTATTAATAATATGCTTGATTCCACTATACCTCCAGCCCCTTGCTATAACCCTCCTGCAGTGAGCAAACCGACAAGCCGTAGGCGCAATTCTTGCGAAAAAAATTGAAAATGGCGTACATGGTTTGCAGGAGATTACTCGACATTAGATATCAGATGTTAATACCAGAAGGTCTAACTTAATGATTTCAAGGCTAAAAGCGATATTTCCTGAGGATTGGCAGTATATCTTAGACATTTATAAGGGTTTTATTTTCTCCACAGGATCAAAAGTTGCCGATGAAGATCTTTTTCTTACTTTACTTGCAATTGGGGTAAGATTCGGAGAGAGGCTGTCGCGATTGAACCTGAATGGATTTGTTGAGATCGGCTGCGGGTTGGCTATCCCTTCATTGACTCTTGCAAGACTGGGTCATACAGGAGGAAAGGCTATTGACATAGACCCTCAGGTTCTCGCTTGTGCTGAGGATTTAAGAAATCGTTTAGGATGTAAGCTTGAAATTCAGTGTTGTGACATTTTCGAGAACAGACCCAAATTGCAAAGAGGTGATCTGTTAATTGCAGAAAAACCGACAAGCTATAAAAAAAGTATTTTGGAAGTAGAATATAATATAAGAAACTGGTGCGCAATTGAAGGTCATAATTTTGCAATAATTCCTTCCTATCTTAATACAGATACCATGGCCTCCTATTCTGAGAGATGTGAAAAATATGAAAAGAAACTTAAACAGGTAGGGTTTAAAGTAGAAAACCAACAAATATGTGAGCAGTTGCCATTTAGGTGGTTAATTGCAATCAAATAGTCAGGGTTTACAACAAGGTATTTGCATGAAAATAGTTTTTCACGAAGACTTTAAATGCACAGATTATGCTTCAAACGGTGCATCAGTACCAGGCCGAATGGAAGTTATCATTACAGCGCTGGTCAAAGAAGGTCGTTACGAAGTGGTTTCACCTGAGCCGGCGTTATATGAAGATTTGGCGCGGGCACATTTCCGAACTCATATTGCCGACATAGCAAAAGATGCCCGGTTATTTAAAATGGCTTCCTTAGCTGCCGGTGGAGCCATTTTAGCGTCAGAAATTGCTTTTAAAGGAGAGCCGACATTTGCGTGTATCCGGCCGCCAGGGCATCATGCATCGAGGAATTCCACCTGGGGATATTGTGCTTTCTGCAATATGGGTATCGCAATCCTGAAATTGAAAGAAAAAGGGCTTATAGAAAACGCGTTTGTATTAGATTTTGACGCACATAAAGGAGACGGAAATGTTGATGTGCTTTCAGAGTGGGAAAACATCAAAATTCTAAATCCCATGGCCGGCAACAATAAGAACTACCTTAAGGAGATAGAGGATTATATTTTTAATATTCAGCATGTTGATATGGTCGCGGTATCGGCCGGCTTTGA
>JAFDFV010000126.1 GCA_019309665.1 Deltaproteobacteria bacterium
GGCTTTGTCCGGTTATTCACCATATTCTATCACCCTGTTTCTTCCCTCATTTTTGGCCATGTAAAGGGCGCTGTCCGCCTTTTCTATCATGGCATCGAGAATATGAGGCATGTCTTTTTTGTTTCCTGCCGGGACGGCGCTTGTTAAGCCAAGGCTTATGGTTATATCCAGCTTGTTGTCGCCTATTTTAAAGGGCTTGTTGGAGATTGAGGCGCGGATTCTCTCTGCAATTTTTTTTCTGGATTCGTTCTTTGCTCCCGGCACTCCGATGAGAAATTCCTCTCCGCCGTATCTGCCGATGACATCGTATTGCCTCAGTGCTGCCTTTAACCTGTCTGATATTTCGATCAGGACCATGTCGCCTGAGGTGTGTCCCAGGGTGTCGTTGACCCTTTTGAAGTAGTCAATGTCTATTATGATCAGGGAGTAGTGGTTTTTTTCACGGGACGCGCGGCATATTTCTTTTTCAAGACGTCTGAAAAGTTCTCTTCTGTTCAAAAGTCCGGTAAGTGGATCCGTAATGGCCAGGATATGTAGCTTCCTGTTTGCGTCGTTCAGCTTGCGCTCAAGAACTGAAATTCTACTGGCCACCCTGATGCGGGAGACAAGTTCTTTCCTGGCAAAGGGTTTTGTCATGTAATCGTCGCCGCCTGTTTCAAGTCCCTTGACGATGTCTTCTATACCCCGCTTTGATGTCAGAAACAGGATATAGACGTAATGCGTGACAGAGGCCTCTCTTATCCGTCGGCAGAGTTCAAGGCCGTCCATTTCCGGCATCATCCAGTCAAGAAGAGCAATGTAGATATTGTCCTTTTCTTTTTGAAATATACTCCACCCCTCGTAGCCGTCTCTTGCTTCCAGCACTTCGTAACCTTCGCTTTCGGCTGTTTTTTTTATGATCAGGCGCGTGCTCAGGTTATCTTCCACAATCAGCGCTTTCATTTTTCCTCCCAACCTGGCATTGAGATAAAATTATTAAACCTTTCAAGCTCCTCTTCAAGCTCCTTTAAGGTTTTATCCGCTCCCTCGATATTTTTCGATTTGCCCATCTTCTCAAGCTTGTGGGAAAGTTCGTATACGTAGGTCAGCCCCATGTTGCCCGAAGATCCCTTCAGGGAGTGGGCGGTCTCATCAAGAGCATTAAAATTTTTCTCCTTTATGGCCCGGGATATCTCTGCCAGTTTTTCAGGACAATCGGTCTTGAATATTTCGATTAGCTCCTTTAGAAATTCTATATCTCCATCAGTTATTTCCCGTGCGTGATCCATGTCAAACATTGGTTTGTTCTTATCCATAATAGTTCAACTCCTTTCTGCCTTCTATACCTCGGAAGGTTATAAATTGTGGCCTTTCGAGGTATAAATTTATACCCTGTTTATTATAGAGGCCATATATCCTGCGCCAAATCCATTATCTATATTTACAACAGCAATATTTGAACTGCAACTATTTAACATGGCAAAAAGAGCTGTCAAGCCACTAAAATTTACACCATAACCTATGCTTGTTGGAACAGCTATAACCGGTTTGCTGACCATGCCTGCAACAACGCTCGGAAGTGCCCCCTCCATACCAGCGACAACTACAAGTACAGTTGCTTTATCTATTAATTCTTTATGATCAAATAACCTGTGGATGCCTGCAACTCCAACATCAAAAATTGATTCAATATCGTTTCCCATATATTTTGCTGTAAGGCAAGCTTCTTTTGCAACGGGTATGTCTGATGTGCCTGCTGAAAGTACGACAATGATTCCTTTACCTTGCATAGCTATCTCATGTTTTTTCCATACAGCCATATTAGCATCTTCATGATATTCAATATCCGGAAAATGTGAGGTCACTTTTTTTGCATTATGCTTATTGATACGCGTAATTAATACGATATTTTCCTGTAGCATCATCTTTTCCAATATGCCGATAATCTGGTCTGATGTTTTCCCCTGCCCGAATATGACTTCGGGAAATCCCTTGCGTAGTGAGCGGTGATGGTCTATATGTGCATATTCAATGTCCTCAAACGACAGGTATTTAAGAGACTCTATTGCATCGTTAACGGTTGTCTTTCCTGATGCAACAGAAGTAAGGATTTTATCTAAAGAATTTAGATTCATTGTTTTTATACCTTATATATGATAATGGTTAGTTCTTAGTGACTTTTTATTAAAAATAAGATAATTATAACAATTTAGCCTTTTGAAAAAGAATCTGACAGGATAAACAAGATTTTATATAAAGTGCACAACCAAAGCCAACTCTTATTGTAGCTATCCAGTAAATCATAAAATATAATCACAATATGAAGAAGATGTGTATCAAGGTATAAGGATTTAGATTTGGATTAACAGGAAAAGTTTCGATAATTTAAATCCTGAATATCCTGTTAATCCTGTCCAAAAAAATAATATTTAAAAGCGCTGACGTGTTACAGATAAACAAAATTATAATTAACGGTCAATAAAATCCTGATATGGAGTGAATAAAGTTTATGAAGATAGTAGTAATTATTCCTTCGAGATATGGTTCAACACGATTTGAAGGCAAGCCTCTTGCCCTTATTGCCGGAAAACGCATGATAAATCGCGTATATGAAATGGCAAGTAAAGCAGAAAGCATAACAGATGTAATTGTTGCCACGGATGATCAGCGAATTTTTAATACTGTAAAGGAGCTTGGCGGCAATGCCGTCATGACTTCAAAAGAGAATAGATCCGGCACTGACAGAGTCGCAGAGGCTGCTGGGCTTATTGGTCTTAACCTGGATGATATTATTGTGAATGTCCAGGGGGATCAGCCCCTTCTTGACCCCCGATGTATTGACGATCTGGTAAAACCCTTTTTTACAATTCCGGATCTTGAGATGAGCACACTTGCTTTTAAAATTATTAATAAAGATGAAATAACAAATCCAAAGCATGTTAAAGTTACATTTGACGACAAGGGCTTTGCCCTGTATTTTTCCAGATCGCCAATACCTTTTTGTCGTGATTCATTAACAGGCTATGATATTTATAAGCATTTAGGTATTTATGCTTATAGTAGACAATTTTTAGAGGTATTCAGAAAACTTCCAGATGGAAAGCTGGAAGTCATAGAGAAATTAGAACAGCTCAGGGCAATTGAGCATGGTCATAAAATCATGGTGGTTGTAACTCCTTATGATTCACCTGAAGTAGATCTTCCCGACGATATTGAAAGAATAGAAAAGATTTTATCCAATCCCTAATCCCTAATCCCTGATCACTGATTGATATCCTGTTCTATAATTTCTCCAGGTTCTATGATTGTGCTTTCAGTTGTGGTTTTTGGTTGTACCTGAGTTGCCGGTGTGGAGATAATTTTCTTTTCAATATTTTTTTCTAATTGATTCAGTTTCCGGTCATAAAGTTTTTGTTCATTTTTAAGTACGGAATCAAGTGTTTTTTTGTCTACTGTCACTGCCGACAGCTTTGAAATATCAGATTTTAGTTTATTTAGGTCAATAGATATTTTATCCGCAGTTTTAGACAGGTTCGCCAGTTTCTTATTAAATTTAGTATCAAAGGTCTTTAGTTCAGATGAAACTTTTTTCAGGTTATTGCTGATGGATGAAGATTTTTTTTCGATTTCAGATATTGAATTGTTAAACCCTTTATTATCGGTTTTTCTAGCAGACCTTATGTATTTTATTGCGGTTGTTGCTTCGTCTAATTTTGTCTGTAAGGAAGAAGTATGATTTTCGATTTTGGAAAACGAATCCTCGAGTTGTTTATATTTTGAGGTTAAGTCGGATAATTTTTCTTCCAGATCCTTTGAAAGATTCTTAACATCCGTGGTTCCGGTATCGTGAACCGTTGCTACTCTATTTTTTATATCAAGATATACTAAAAAAATTATAATACCTACAAGACATGGTATTAAAACTGAAATAAAAGTGATTCTATTACTTAGTTTTTCTATACGTGTATTTTCCATTTCCTCCTGGAACCGGCGATCCTGGCTTTCATCATCAATGCCAATCTTAAAGTCTGATTTGTCATTTTCTTCCATTATTTACTCCTTAATTTCACGATCCAAACCCTTAAACCTTATTCCCATTCTATTGTGCTTGGCGGCTTTGAACTGATGTCATAGACAACCCTGTTTACTCCTTTGACTTCATTTATAATTCTGTTTGAGATATTTCCAAGAAGGTTATGAGGTAATCTTGCCCAGTCTGCTGTCATTGCATCCTTGCTGGTAACTGCGCGGATAGCTGCAATGTTTTCGTATGTTCGCTTGTCGCCCATTATGCCCACACTTTTTACAGGCAGAAGAACGGCAAATGACTGCCATAATTTTTTATAGTAGCCATTATTTTTTATTTCTTCAAGTAAGATAGCATCTATTTCTCTTAATATTAAAAGTCGCCGGCCTGTTACTTCTCCAATTATTCTAATAGCAAGACCAGGGCCGGGAAATGGTTGCCTCCAGATAAATTCTTCGTGAAGTCCTAATTCTTTGCCTAGCAGACGGACCTCATCCTTAAAAAGGTATTTTAATGGCTCAATAAGTTTTAGTTTCATTTTTTTTGGCAGACCGCCTACATTGTGATGAGATTTTATAATAGATGATGGCCCGCCAAAAGCAGATACGGACTCAATAACATCAGGGTAAAGCGTTCCCTGGGCTAAGTAGTCAACATCCTTTATTTTATGGGCTTCAGCTTCAAATACATCCATAAATATTCTGCCGATTATTTTTCGTTTTTTTTCAGGATCAGTTATATCAGCCAATGCTTTTAAAAACTTGCTTTTTGCATTAATAAACCTGATGTTGATTTTAAGATGTTGTTTAAGACTTTTTTTCAGTTTATCTGCTTCATTCTTTCTAAGAAGACCGTTGTCAACAAATATACAGGTAAGATTTTTTCCTATAGCCTTGTGTATAAGCAAGGCAGTTACACAGGAATCTACCCCACCGCTTAAACCAAGAATAACTTTTTCTGATTTTATCGTTTCTTTAATTTGTAATATCGAATCCCTGGCAAATGATTTCATGGTCCATGAGCGCTTACAGCCGCATATATCAAAAAGAAAATTGCGAAGAATAGTCTGACCCTTTTGTGTGTGTTGAACTTCAGGATGGAACTGGACTCCATAATATTTTTTATTTTTATTAACAGTCGCCGCTATTTCTGTATTTTCTGTAGAAGCCGTTATCTTAAATCCCGCGGGCAGCTTAACTGTTGAATCACCGTGACTCATCCAGCATTTTGTTGTTTTATCTACATTTTTGAATAGATCTTTTTGAGTTTTAATTTTAAGTTCAGCAAAGCCATATTCGCGTTTTTTTGCCTTTTTTACAGTTCCGCCCAAAGAATGTATCATAAACTGCATTCCATAACATATTCCAAGCACAGGTATGCCAAGATCAAAAATTGCTCTGTCGATTTTAGGACTCTGTTTTTCGTAAATGCTTGCCGGTCCTCCCGATAGTATTATGCCTTCAGGTTTAAGAGATCTTACATAATCAATATCAGTATCTGGTGATAATATTTGACAGTATATATGACATTCGCGAACACGGCGAGCTATCAACTGATTATATTGTGAGCCGAAATCTATTATAATTATCATGACATGTCCTTGTTTTTTATAGACTTTCAGATAAATAATTTCACTGTGTTATCAGTCGTTGACGTATAACTAATACGCCTTCCTCCTTCTAACCTTGTGAAATTAATTATCTGAAAGTCTATACAGGGTCGGTAAAGTTTATACGATTTGCGCAAACATTTTGAATATGTTAAACACCTCGAAAAATGTCAACTTTAATTTCTTTTTTTTGACAGGATATACAGGATA
>JAFDFV010000498.1 GCA_019309665.1 Deltaproteobacteria bacterium
ACGTTTAGAATTTTTGATTTTGGTCATTCGTATTTGTTTCGGATTTCGTGTTTCGTGCTTCGAATTTATAGAAAATCCCATAAATAAACAATTCTCGTTAAGTCAGCAGGTTATCAGCTTAAATGACGTAGCCCTGAATTGCACTCTTGAACCCTGGAATTGAGTTTATAATAGTATCATCATCCACACAAAAAGCTATTCTAAAATGACCCGGGCAGCCAAAACCACTGCCCGGCACCACAAGAATCAATTCATCCTGCAGAGCTTTCACAAATTTTACGTCATCAGGCACAGGAGATTTAGGGAAAAGATAAAAGGCTCCGGATGGCCTGACAAATTCATAACCGCATTCCGCAAGGTTATTACATAGAATGTCTCTTTTTCTTTGATATTCAGATATATCAACGCTTGCTCCCTGTATTGAAGCTATTATCCGCTGCATAAGAGCAGGAGCATTAACAAACCCAAGAATTCTATTGGCCAGGGTCATTCCGCTGATAAGATTTTCTTTATAAACTGCCTCCGGATTAACTGCAATATATCCTATGCGCTCGCCGGGTATGGAGATATCCTTGGAATAAGAAGTGGCAATTATGCTTTCTCTGTAGCAGTTAAATATACTTGGGACTGTGATCCCATCATAGACGATTTTGCGGTATGGCTCATCGGAAATAAGATAAATAGTTCTGCCTGTTTTTTCCCCGTTATTATTTAATACAGTCCCAAGTTCAATTAGACTTTCTTTGCTGTATATTTGCCCTGTAGGATTAATACAGTCCCAAGTTCAATTAGACTTTCTTTGCTGTATATTTGCCCTGTAGGATTGTTTGGAGAATTTATAAGTACGGCCTTTGTTTTATTATTGATGGCAGATGAAATTGCATTTATATTTAGACTGAAATCAGGCTTTGTCGGCACTGTCTTTAATATTCCGCCATGGTTATCAGCATAAAACTTGTATTCAACAAAATAAGGGGATGGAGTAATAACCTCATCGCCGGGATCTAATATTGTTTTAAAAATAACATTAAGAGCCCCTGCTGCGCCGCAGGTCATTATTATTTCTTTTTCAGAGACCTCTGCCTGCTGTTCCACTGAAACATAGGCGGCCACCGATTTGCGAACATAAGGAAAACCGACGTTGGGCATATAGGCGTGGTTCCCCTCCACAGAGGAGTTGGCGATATCTATCAGGCTGTTTCTGAAATTTTTTGGAGGCTTAAGGTTTGGATTGCCAAGGCTGAAGTCATATACATTGGCTACGCCATGCTCTGCCCTGAGGCGCGCTCCTTCTTCAAACATTTTGCGTATCCATGAAGATTCGGACAGCGTTGCCTCAATCTTTTTTGCAATCGTCATAATAACGATATCCTTATCAGATAGTTTACGGTTTACGGTTGTCGGTTCACAGTTTTTTCAACAAGTTTCAAGCCGTGAATGTTTACAAACTATGCAACGACTGAAGCATTTTAACCGTGAACCGTGAACCGTGAACTGTTAACCGTGAACTGTTAGTCCACGGATTCAACAGACTTGATTTCCGGGAGTGCCTTTTTCATAATTTTTTCGATTCCGTCTTTAATTGTCATTTGCGACATCGGGCATCCTGAACAGGCGCCTTTCAATCGCAATTTAACCACGCCGTCAACCACATCAACAAGTTCCGCATCTCCTCCATGTGACTGAAGCGAAGGCCTTATTTTTTCCATAATTTCCAAAACTTTTTCTTTTATCATTATATTATTCCCCCTTAATTATTATTTTTACGGAATTACAGTGAATTATCAATAACGACCTTCATACTTGGGTGTCGGCACGAACATGCGATTGTTATGCGATTTTTCTCTTCAATTCCGGAGTATGGATAATCCCAAGCAGACCGTCTATAGAAACATCTTCATCTAACAAAGGCCAATGGATACCATATCCTGAAGGAGAAATCTCAAAAGTATTTCTTTCTTCATCCGTAGCTTTTTCAAGAGAAGATGATATTTTCTTCAATAGAAAGTTTTTCTTTTTTCCATCAATGATTAATATCAGAAAATCACCTTTAAATTCAAGGCTGCTTATATGATGGTATTTTTTCATTTAATGCTATTATAAAAATCTTTTCTAAAAGTTGCAAACTCATCCTTTAATATTGCTTCCCGTATTTTTTTCATGAGGCTTGTATAATAATGAATATTATGAATTGTATTCAAACGATAGGAAAGCAGCTCTTTTGCCATGTACAGGTGGCGTAAATAGGCTCTTGAGTAATTACGGCACGTATAACATGTGCATCCTTCTTCCACAGGATCTGTGTCAAACCTGAAACGTGAATTGCTGATATTTATTGTGCCGGATTTTGTGAACATCTGGCCGTTTCTGGCATTTCTTGTTGGGATAACACAGTCAAACATATCTGCGCCAAGAGAAACAAGCTCTACGAGATCTTCAGGCGTTCCTGTTCCCATTACATATTTTGGCTTTGTATCCGGCAGAACAGGGAGTGTAAACTCTGCAATATCAAACATTATATCTTTAGGTTCCCCGACACTCAACCCGCCGACTGCATAGCCGTTGAAACCGATTTCCATCATTTCTTCAGCAGAGATTTTGCGAAGATCCTTGAACATACCTCCTTGAATTATTCCTTCATTCCAGACTTTTTTACATCTTTTTGCCCATGCTGAAGTTAGTTCTACTGAGACTTTTGCTTCATTTTTGTTTGATGGATAGGCAATACAATTATCCAGGCACATCATTATATCTGAGTTGAGGCAGATCTGAATTTCAACAGCCTTTTCAGGAGTCAGCAAATGCTTTGATCCATCGATGTGGGACTGAAAAGTAACGCCTTCCTCATTTAT
>JAFDFV010000499.1 GCA_019309665.1 Deltaproteobacteria bacterium
AAGATATTCTGCAAAAAGTTAGAATAAGAGGAAAAGAAAATCTGTTAAATACGATAAAAAGCCCTGAAGGCGTTATTATGATCTCAGCCCACATAGGAAACTGGGAGATGTGTAGTCTTTTTTTGTCATGTTATATGCAAAAGTCAGTGGTAGTGGTAGCACAAAATCAGCCTAATATTATTGAATGGATAATTCATAAGCTCAGAACAAGTACGGGGAATGTCATTGTCAGCAAAAAAGGAGCTATGATCAAACTGGTTCGGACATTACGCAAAGGTAAAATGATAGGTTTATTAATCGACCAGGGTACTTCTCGTGGAGAAGGGGTTGATGTTACTTTTTTCGGCCACAAGACCAATGCCACATATGCAGCCTCTTTGCTGGCCGCAAGATACAATTGCCCGGTTCTGCCGGTTTATTGTATAAGGGAACCGGATGCAAACCTGACAGTTGTTGTTGAACCCCCATTAAAATTACATAAAACCGATGACGTTCGTGCTGACTTACAAACAAATACACAGATCATGACAGACTCTGTTGAAAAAATAGTTAGCTTATATCCGGAACAATGGTTATGGTTTCACAAACGATGGAAAAGGCACCACCCGGAACTTTATCCTGAAGATCTGGCCAGACGGCAACGTCAAAGAGAAAAAAGAAAAGCTCGTGGCCTGATAACGCAGTAAAATTATTTATCTGAAAGTCTATAGCCATCAACTTTGAGAAGATAATAAATGAAAGACCATATAAACCGCGGCATTTACCTGATTGATCAGTTTAATTATATTCGGCTGATTGCGGCGATATTAAGCCTGATAACTCTGTTCATCGCTGTCAATACCAAAAATCCAATTAACAATGACGGGATTCTATATTTGCAAACAGCCGAGGCTTTTGCAAACAGCGGGTGGCAAGAGGCGATAAAACATTTTAACTGGCCGTTTTATTCAATATTTATCGCTTGGCTGTCCAAACTAACACATTTATCTTTCGAGAACTCAACCTATGTATTGAATGCAGTACTTCTTGTTATAATTGTAACCAGCTTTATCGCTCTTATCGAGGAATCAGGCGGTTCACGTTTCGTGCAATTTCTAGGTGCACTTATTATTCTTAGCCATCCGCAATTACATCACTATCAGCACTATATTGTTCGGGGGTTTGGTTATTGGGCTTTCTCTTTATTATCTCTCTTAAATTTTATTCGTTTTTATAAACACCTGAAATGGCGGCATGCCTTAGGATGGGGAATATTTATAAGCGTTGCAATATTGTTTAGGCCTGAAGGCCTGGTGATAAGCTGTTTTGGTCCGCTTGTTCTTCTATTTCGATCAGAAACAACGCTCTGGAATAAATTAGGAAATACTCTTAAAGCATATAGTTTCAATATCATAGCAATATCCATAACAATTGCATGGTGGCTTAACATGCCAAACCGAACAATCGCCCAGCTTGGGAAGTTTAGACACTGGGATCAACTGCAAAATGGTCTGACATTGTTAAGTACCAATATCAATGAAAAAGCAGTACTTGTGAGCCAGACGATTCTTAACGACTATTCAAACAAGTGGGGTTTAACCATGGTTATATCCGGGCTGACCGGGATATATTTATACAAACTGGTGGCGACCCTCTGGCCTGTACATACATTGCTTTTCGGCCACGCTTTTTGGAAAAGACTTATGCCTGTGGAGAAAGGCATAAAAAAAGTGATAATATATTTTTCGATATTGAATCTGGTGATACCAGGCATATTCTTAGGACAAGAATTCTTTATATCATACCGCTTTTTAATGCCTGCAAGCCTGCTTTTGCTGCTCTGGGTACCATTCAGCCTGCATTATATTATGCAAAAATGGCTGGATAAAAAAACAGTTTTTAAAAATAATTTTGTATTCCCCATACTATCACTTGCTTTCTTAATCATGTTCATTTATGCCTTTGTACCTCCCAATCAATCCAAGGCATATATTACTACTGCCGGCACATGGCTTAAACACAATATGCCGCAGCAGTCAAAACTCTATACAAACAATTTTCGACTTTCCTATTACTCTGAAAAAAAATTTATGGAATGGGATACTTCTGACAACCCCATAATACCTGAGTGGTCATCTGATGATTTTGTTGCTTTAAAAACAAAACAAAAACATTATGAAAAGATAAAAAATACATTATTAACGCTAAAACTCAAACCCGGCAAAATATTTGCGAATAAAGAAGGAAACATGATTGCTGTTTTCGAGTTCATAAAAGATAAGGAACGGGGACGAAATAACTTCCCCAAGTAGGCGCATAGATTTGGGTCAGATTTGTTCGATCTTAAATCACAAAAGTTGATAGAATAGCAGGCTATTTTGATATTTTTGGGTTTTCTTAGATACCAATATGCCTAATCCAATAGTAACAGCCTTAATACCGAACTATAAAACCCTTAAAGTTGCCAAGCTATGCCTGCGCCTTTTGCGCAAGTATACTGATCCGAAAAAAATCAGCATAATCGTTATTGACAATGATTCTCAAGACGAATCTCTAAAATATCTGAAAAGCCTTAAGTACATAACGCTTATTGAAAGAAAGAAAAAACAGGACGACACTCCATCTTTATCTCACACAAGAGCTCTTGACCTTGCACTGGAAAAGGTTACCACGCCTTATGTTCTTTCCATGCACACAGACACCTTTGTTAAGCACCCTGACTGGCTTGATGTCTTATTGGCAGAAATAGAAAAAGAATCAATTATTGCCGGAGTCGGTTCATGGAAACTTGAGAATAAGCCTTTTATTAAAAGACTGGCCAAGGCCATTGAGTACCAATGGGAAAGCTTTTACTTCCGCCTGATCGGCAAAACAGATCACGCCCTGGAAGGAAAAGGAAAAAACTACTTATACCTGCGAAGCCATTTGGCCCTTTACCGGATGGATCTAATAAGAAAACACAATCTTTCGTTTTCTGATGGCAAAGAAACCGCCGGCAAAGTAATGCATAAGAAGCTGGAAGACAATGGCTATAAAATGGTTTTTCTTGAATCAGCATTCCTCAGTAAATACGTCATTCATCTAAATCATGCCACCATGGTGCTTCATCCGGAATTAGGCGCCAGGAAAAGCACTATCAGAAAAGGTCTAAAACGCATCAATAAAGCCCTAAAGGATTTAAACGCCAAACAGATACTTATGGATGATTCTCTTGATAATTAA
>JAFDFV010000500.1 GCA_019309665.1 Deltaproteobacteria bacterium
TGCTTCATTTTTAGACATGAAAGGTTCTTCAGTTATGTCACCATTATTATCATGCAATAAAACACTAATCTTTTTTTCAGTTTCATCCAGTTTTTCAGAACAATATTTTGAAAGTTTAACGCCTTCTTCAAATTTTTTCATGGCTTTCTCAAGGGGCAGATTCCCGGATTCAATCTCCTGAACTATCTGCTCAAGCTGTTTTAAAGATTTTTCAAAACTTATTTTGGCCATTTTATGATTTTCCTTCTACACGACAAATTAAAGAACCTTTAGACAACATTACCTCAAGATTCTGACCTAAATTAACTATTTTTGGATCTCTTACAACGACTGCATCAGGAATAGTTCTCGTTATACTATAACCACGATCCAGTATAGCAACAGGACTTAAGTCATTCAGCCTTGAAGCAAACACAATTGTTATAGAACGTCTATTTTGTATATATGTATCTATGGATGACAGGAGTTTATCGTTTAATCGTTTAAGCATTACATTAAGGTTGTCGATATATTTATGAGGACTATTGAGAGCGCCGTTTATCTATAATATTATATATAGATTTTAATAACCTATTTATATAATCATCAATTTTTAGTCTGAAATCCTGAATATTTTTTCTTGGATCAACAAGGCGATTATTCAGTTCGTTTAAACTACTATTTAACTTATCAATGTTATTATATATTCTTGCGATTAAATTTTTAAACATTTCATCGCATCTGTTTGTGAGTTCATACTTAAGCGGAACTACAAGCTCGGCTGCCGCAGAAGGAGTCGGTGCTCTAAGATCAGCAACAAAATCAGATATTGTATAATCGGTCTCATGTCCAACAGCAGAAATGACAGGAATCCTTGATGCAAATATAGCTCTCGCAACTTCTTCAGAATTAAATGCAGCAAGATCTTCTATGGAGCCGCCACCTCTTGCAAGAATTACGACATCTGCTCTTTCTTTAGAATCAGCAAGTGTGTTTATCATATCAAAAGCTGAAACAATTTCGCCAGCAGCGCTATCACCTTGAACTTTAACAGGTATAATTTCAATGGGAATATTATAAAAGCGCCTGTGAACAATATCTATAATATCATGAATTACAGATCCTGAAGGAGATGTTATTATACAAATTTTATTTGGCAAAAAGGGAAGGGGGCTTTTATATTTATCGTCAAAAAGGCCCTCCTCGGAAAGACGTATTTTTAGTTTTTCAAAACCAAGCTGTAAAGCGCCAATACCTTTTGGCTCGATATATTCAAATATAATTTGATAATTTCCACGAGGTTCATAAAGATTTATCCTGCCCAATCCAATAATGCTCAAGCCATCATCAAGCGTAAATTTTAGTTTTTTGTTCTGGCCACGAAACATCACGGCTCTTATCTGGGAATTTTCATCTTTTAATGTAAAATAAAAATGCCCGGAAACAGGCCTGCTTAAATTCGATATTTCCCCTGATATCCATACAAAAGGAAAGCTTTCTTCAAGTAATGTTTTAAGTTCTGATGTTAACTCGGAGACCGTATATATTTTTCTTGTATTCTGGCTCATACAGATAATTAGTGTCCGAAAAGTATTTTTTTAATGCCGGCAATAGTTTCAGCTTATTTAACGATGTGAAAATTTGTGAAAAAGCCATTAGCCATTAGCCATTAGCTGTTAGCTGAATGTGTTATCTGTTTGATTTTTTAAGCTAATTGCTAAAAGCTAACTACTAAAAATCTTCGATTTGAGAACAGGATGATCTGGATATCTTCCTGCCAGCAGGTAAAAAAAGTAAATAAATTCCGTAAACGTTCACGAAACATTGAAATTGAAAATTGGAAATTTGGCCTTCATGTTTCAAGTTTCAAGCTGTGAACGGCTACAAAATTCCGTTAATTCTAAAATTTTAAATTACCACAGATAAAAATTTCATTCAATGTTTTTAATCCACAGATTTCACAGAATGTTTGAGGGGGGTTTTGAATGGATTTCAACAACGTCTGATAAGGTATATTATGTAAACTTTTAGCAAAAAGCCGAATATGCATGCAGCAATCCATACTTAATGCCCTTCTTGGAATTAATTACAGGTAAAATCATAGTAGCTACTCAGTGGATAGTCCGAAGCTCCCTGACAGCCTTCAGTTTACCACCTTCAGCCTATTCAACCAAGAATATCGCGAACAGCCGGCATGACATATATATTTTCATGCGGCATTTTGCCTAAGAACTCTGCAAGAATTCTAATTTTTTTCTGCACAGATATATTTTTGTCCATGATAAAAAGATTCTTGCCTTTTACCTTGCAAAACCCGCTTTTCGCTTTTTCTGCGAGTTCACAAAGGTTTTTATATAATTGGACCGGTTTCATATAGCAGACTTTTTTTGACAGGATTAACAGGATGGTCAGGATATAAAAAAATAGAAAATTTCTATGCTATTTAAATTGGTTATTAATTTATATTTAATGCTATACTTTAAACAAACATATTTCTTGAAAATGACTCAAGATGTGTTATTATATTAAATTAAGGGCTCGGTAAAAAATAACTTGGTAGAATTTGCGCTCGAATTTGCCGTAGATTTAATTGATCTGATTGAGCAA
>JAFDFV010000501.1 GCA_019309665.1 Deltaproteobacteria bacterium
TATTCAATAGTTAGATCTATAAATATGTTCACCTCACAGAGTTGGCACGACTCTTGATATATATGTCATGCAAACACAAAGTTTAAACTCAATTTAGGTTATAACAGGAGGCATGAAATGAGAAAGATTGCAATGTACGGAAAAGGCGGAATCGGGAAATCGACTACTTGTCAAAATCTTGTGGCAGGTCTTACGGAGATGGGGAAAAAAGTCATGGTGGTCGGTTGCGACCCAAAGGGCGATTCTACCAGGCTGCTCCTTGGAGGGCTGAATCAGCACACGGTTTTGGACACACTGAGGGAAGAAGGCGAAGATGTGGACCTTGAAGATATTCGCAAAACAGGTTTCGGCGGCACTTTATGTACTGAATCGGGAGGGCCGGAGCCGGGGGTAGGGTGTGCCGGCAGGGGTATTATTACTTCGATTAACCTGCTCGAACAACTCGGTGCGTTTGGAGAAGACGAAAATCTTGATTATGTTTTTTACGACGTTTTGGGCGACGTGGTCTGCGGAGGCTTTGCCATGCCGATGAGAGAGGGTAAGGCAAAAGAAATTTACATCGTTGTTTCAGGCGAGATGATGGCCATGTATGCGGCAAACAATATTTGCAAGGGAATATTAAAATTTGCGGAAACAGGGGGAATCCGGCTTGCAGGTCTTATCTGCAACAGCCGTCAGGTCGATAATGAAGTTGAAATGATAGAAGCGTTTGCAGACAAGCTTGGATCACACATGCTTCATTTTGTTCCGCGGGACAACATGGTTCAAAAGGCGGAGATAAACAGAAAAACAGTCATTGAGTTTGAACCGAAGCACCCACAGGCCGATGAATACAGGACACTTGCAAAAAAAATAACTGAGAATGACAAATTTGTTATCCCGGCTCCGATGGAGATGGACGATTTGGAAAAGCTGCTGATAGAATACGGCATAGCAGGATAATTAGCGCCTGAACGGGGTTTTCGTTCAGGCACGGTTTTGAGTTAAAAAAGAAAGCAATTTCAGTGAGTTGGGAATCTCTAAACAAAAAGGAAAATTCAAATGATAATGATCAGATCAATAGTAAGACCTGAAAAATTGGATAATGTGCTTGCAGCTTTAATGGATGCCGGGTTTCCTGCGGTTACAAAAATGTCTGTTGTGGGAAGAGGCAAGCAGAGAGGGATTAAAATCGGAGATATTACATACGATGAAATATCAAAAGAGCTTTTGCTTACAGTTGTAAACGAAGAGGATAAGGATATTCTCATAAAAACCGTAATAAAAGCCGCCAGAACCGGGGAAAAGGGCGCTTTTGGGGACGGAAAGATATTTGTAACACCTGTAGATGAAGTTTACACGATAAGCTCGGGAATAAAAGAGACATCTACCGGAGAAAGTTCAGAGGTGAAAATATGAAAGAAGTAATGGCTGTTATACGCATGAACATGATTAGCAAAACAAAAATAGCCCTTGCCGACGCCGGAATATCTTCCATTACGGCAAGAGACTGTTTGGGCAGGGGAAAAGGTCTTGTCGATCTAAAGCTCTTGAAAGGTGCGGAAAAAGGTTATGAAGAGGCTATCTCTCAATTAGGCCAAAGCCAGCGTTTAATTCCAAAGAGGGTCCTGTTTATAGTGGTTCCGGATAAGACGGTGGAAAAAACCGTTAAGACCATAATAAAGGTTAATCAAACCGGCAAATCGGGCGACGGCAAAATATTTGTCGTTCCTGTGTTAGATTCAGTAAGGGTCAGAACCGGAGAAAAGGGAAATATTACGATTGATGACTGACGGAGGTGTAAAAATGGAAGCGATAAGCAAAAAAAGAATCGATGAAGAAAAAGTTTCTTTAGATCCTGATGAATTTATAGATCCTGAAATACTGAAGCTGGAAATTCTTTCAAAATATCCGCCAAAGGTTGCCAGGAAAATACAGGCTAATGTGAGAACCATACCGGGTATTATCTCTCAGAGGGGTTGCTGTTATGCTGGATGCAAAGGGGTTGTGATGGGTCCTACGAGGGACATAATCAACCTGACCCATGGTCCAATCGGCTGTGGTTTCTACAGTTGGCTTACCAGAAGGAACCAGACAGATCCTTCCACGACCCCGGATGGCCATAATTTCATGAACTACTGCTTTTCCACGGATATGGAAGAAAGA
>JAFDFV010000502.1 GCA_019309665.1 Deltaproteobacteria bacterium
TACATCGATATAACTTTTCCGCCATTCTTTTTGATCAGATCAACCGCTTTATCCGTTCTTTCGGAACTGATTCCCTTTAATGCCTCTGAGGAATATTTTCCAAACATCATGAATATTGGCATATCGAATCCTCCATTATTTGGAATATGTTTTATAGATGATCAAAAGTAAATTCCCACGGGCTCACGCCCATGGCACTTTGTAAATGAATTAATCAGTTTTATCCTTGGCATTAACCCACGAGCTCACGCCCGTGGTCCTCCGCCAATTATTGATAGATAAAATCGCAAAAGAATCTCGGTCAATAAAAAGCGACTTTCAGGCAATATTAGCCCTGAAATTTTATAACTTGCTAACTGCGTAACTTAAGATTCAGATGATTCTAATACAGATAGTGCATATCACAAATTCTAAAGTTTTTCAATTTATTACGTGAATTACAGCAAAGCAATTGCACCCATTGGGATTGCTTTCGCGGCTATTTGTCAAATCTAATAACGATATAATCTTAACGCACCTTTTAGTTGAATTATCAAAATAATTTTGTTGTTGTGTCAAGATAATGCTATGAAAAGAATTTAAATTACTGAAATACTGGTACAAATTCTAATTGAAAAAGCATAGGCAATGTGCCATATTCATCACATGGATGTGAATGATACGCACATACTTATCGTAGATGACGATAAAAATTATGCTCTTGAGCTGAAGAAGAGTCTTTATGAATTTAGGAATTGTGGGATTTAGGAATGATAAAATACGATTTAGACATGTTAAAACAAGCCTTGCAAGATTCTCCTGAAGTAGCCGCGGCTTACCTTTTTTTGGTTCTGCTGTAATTAATGCGCCTGTTGTCAATGACCTGGATATGCTTCTATTAGTCTACCCGGGCATGGGGACGTTATGTTGCGAGTTTAATTATGTTGTGAGAATTTAATTCCCCTTGTCCTTCCTAAAAAAGCATCCAGCTATAAAAATAAACAAATTTTATCATTTCAACAAAAATGTAGATAGTTTTTTTTAGCATAAAAGCGTAGAAAATGTGAAGGCGATATGAAGATGTGACAATTTAACCCATTTCAAAAGGATTTATAATCTTCAAATCATCTTCTATAACCTGGCTATGTTGCATGTCTTCTGAATAGAGAATTGAACAATTGTTTTCCAAAGCTGATGCTATAATGAGACTGTCCCAATAGGAAAATCTATATCTCTTTTTAATATCCATTGCCAACCTTATGTCACTCTTTGTAATTACAGCAAATCTGAAAATCTCCATAAATTCATTTGATTTTTCAAATGTACCACTTAAATCTAATATGCTTTTCTTAATACATACATTTATAAACTCATTGATCACTTGAGAGCTTACTGTTATCCTATCAACATGCTTCAATAATAGTTCTCTTGATGTCTGACATTTTGACAGATTTTGTGAAACAGAATAAATTAAGATGTTTGAATCTATAAAAATTTCATCTTTCATGAGCTTCTTCCCTGTCAAATTTATAATCAGCGGGTAACACCCCTTTAGAAACGGAAAATAGTCCTTTCAATCTTTCTTTTTTGCTAACTTTAGTAAAAATATTTTTAGTGCTCTCAAAAGGTAAAATAATAATTTCTATTTCTTTGCCTTTGAATTCTTCGGGTATTTTTATTGTTATTTCGGCTGTATCACTTTTAACAATTCTTTTCATGGCCTGCATCTTGATTGCCTCCTTTTGGGTAAATTCATCGTTTCAGTAATGGGGGACGTTATGTTGCCAGTTTAGTTATGTTGTGAGTTTTGGATATATTTCCCTTTAAATATCAAAAATATATTTTCTTTGAATTTGATTCTTATACTTGAGTTGTCATCAGAATACAAAAGAAATTGTATGACAATTTGCAAGAACAATTAGCCGCCCAGTTTTACTTCCTTCTCAGATCTTATTCTTATGCAATAATCCAAATATACATTTTTGGCTTTATGGTAAAAAATACCATGAAGCCAATGATTAAATGTGCCAATTGCGGAAGAATGGTTCCTGCTAATCCTCGTATAAAAAACCAAAATTACTGCAACAGGAAAGCCTGCCAACGTGTCAGAAAAAATAAATGGAAACAGAGTAAAATAGC
>JAFDFV010000503.1 GCA_019309665.1 Deltaproteobacteria bacterium
AATTGTGACTTCTTCGCTGTCGCTTCGAGTTGGTGTGCCGTTATCTGTGACTGTGAATGTAACCGTATAATTCCCGGCATCACCATAAACCGGTGTCCAACTGAATAGCTGGGTTTCAGAATCAAAAATAGCTCCCAGAGGTAAGTTATCAGCAGAGTAAGTTAGAATATCTCCACTGTCAGGATCACTTGCTGTAATGATAAACTCAAGTAATCCCTCTTCGGTTACTGTCTTGGCTCCTATCGGGGCAAGCACCGGTGGATAGTTTGAAATGACAATGTCTTCAAACAGTTCACTCCACTCAAGCTTAATAATGGGAGTTGTTGCTGTTCCTATTAGCCTTCCCCTGGCCCATATCGTCATGTCGGCTCTGTCTCTATACTCAACGCTAAGTTGGAACGCACCATTAGATGAGTCGACTCCGTCAAGAAGTCCCCAATGGTCGGCCAGGCTTTTTGGTGTGGAACCGCTATAGTAACTATTAAAGAATGTCGCATCTGATGGGGCGGAATAGCCGTCAGTATACTGGTTTGATGTGACTATTACCTCGCCACCAAAATAAGATTGCCTGGGTTTTCTCAGATTATAGAAGCCCTGACTCGCAGAACAAGAGATAACACCTGCGTTTCCCATTGGAGCATAATAATTAAGAAAGGACCCTGTCCAGGGCACATAATTCTGAAGTGCATCATAAACAAAATCAGTTTGTTGAGATATGCTTACTGGCAGGTTATCAATAGTCATCATGTACCGCATAGCAGCACTTCTTGTTATGACATTTGCGCCTACCCCATGACTGCCCCCTGATGCCGGCGAGTCATGAATTGATACAAGTGTCCCGAATTCATTGACAGAGGTATGTGCAATTATCCACCCCGGGAAAAAAAGATTGACCCAACGCACCTTGCTGGTATCTGAGGGTTCATATGCACAGAGAAGGACATTCAGGGAATCAAAATACTCAAGAAATGATGTGTAATCGAGTCTTCGAGTTGAAAGGGTTTTTACAGGAGGATTGACGTACGACCCCCAGCATGAATGAGCCCTACAGTTGGGAGAATAGTCCCAGTCACCAATGGTATTGAGCATTATTATGTCTTCCGGTGTAATCGTACTAGCTTGAACTACCTCTTGTATCCCTGCAACCATACCATCGATTTCATCTCTCATATCAGGCGGAAAGTATGTGTTGCTTATCTCTGATTTAACATCGTTATAAGAGCTACCTATGTATTCTTTTATTGATGTGACCATTTCATCAATCTGATCGCCTAGAAGATAGCCATGTGAGTAACCCATCTCATAATAAGTTCCCCAAACCTTCATGACAGTATATCCGTTCCCGCTGGCGTCCAATTCCTGCTGTAGAATGATTCCACCGCCTTTAGCCGCTGTCATAAAAACCCAGGACACAAGGAGATTTACAAACAGTATTAGCAGGGTTCCGAGAAACAACTTCTTTATCATTTTTAATCCTCTATTCATATCTGCTGACTTCATCATTCGCAACCTCCCGATCCTTTTACTATTCTTTGTAAAATATTCATAATCTTTATATGGTGGAGGAAAGTTTTCAAAGGAGTTGCACCTTTTTTTACCGCGAAGAATTGTGTAGAACCGGAGTGAGATTCAGAAACAACTGAGCTTTAGATAAATTGATCTGATTAGAGCGATTTAATTTTTAATCTGTATTTTGATAGCGCTTATCAAGCATTGTACCAAGGACCCTTCAACCTCAATATTATTGACCTTTAAGATCATATTTTCATTCTCCAAGCCCTAAGGCTTTCTGCCCCCAACTAAAAAAGCCAAGCTACCATTTATTAGGCAACTCGGCTTTTTATGTTAAAGCAGTTTGCATCAGGCTCATCCTCCTCTCGATGAGTTTTTGCAGTCTAACGTTTAACGATTATTGTCAACATTAATTATCCTTTATTGGTATTTTTCCAGTATTCCATGTTGGCATTAAGTTGTTATATATTTAGATAAAACGTAACAAAATTTGAGCTTGACACAAAAGTTGGGCAAAAAAGAAAAAACAGGCGTTTAATGCTTCTTAAAAACCTGGCGTATTTTCAAGGCAAACTGAGGACCTGTCAAGACTACTGGAATCAACTACGCTACACCATAGTAATTCTCATTTTCCCATCATTTTTTTATTAAACTCCTTTCCCTGCTTTGTTAAATTTTCAATCATGATTTTTTAACTCCAGTCATTTTTTAATTGCTTAAGCTCTTTTCATTGAAAAAAGACATTCATCGAAAATTGCTGATTTATCTATATTTATCTTGACATTTTTCCTGATATATATAAGTATATCTGTTTTTAATCATTCTCCAGTGATCTCGCAAGAATGGGGTTAACCGCTGGTTAGATGATGCGTTCTTACTTTATGTTGTATCAACACTGATCCCCAGTAGCTCAGTTGGCAGAGCGAGTGGCTGTTAACCACTATGTCCGCGGTTCGAGTCCGTGCTGGGGAGCCAAACCATTATAGGCAGTAAGAGTAAAATTTTACTGCCTTTTTTATTGGTAGTTACCATGTGGCATGTATATATTTGTAATCGTAAGGATCAACTGTATACTGGAATAACTACTGACTTGTCATACCGAATGAGGCAACATAAAGCAGAGTTGCTTTATTCAGAGGAACATCCTGATAAACATTAAGTCGCCAATCGTGAACGTCAAATCAAAGGATGCTCCCGCAAGAAGAAATTATCCTTAATTGAAAAGCCCGCGGTGAGTTTACCCTGAGCGTAGCCGAAGGGAGTCCGTGCTGGGGAGCCATTCGATGCGAAAAGGGTGACCATCATTTGATGGCACCCTTTTCTTACTCATGGCCCATGGCCAATTATTTTATCAATATATGTTCCTATTCGCTTCGAATGGTCCTGAGTTGAACTGAGCTTAGCGAAGGTCTTGTCGAAGGGCCAATAATTTATCAGAGCAAAGTTTATGCCTGCTTGGTTCTATATCCTCCGCCTTCGTTCCGGTGTGCTTTACCCCGGAGCTACAAAGAATTTGGAAGAACGGTACAAAGCCCATACCGCCGGTCAGGGTGGTCGAACCACGAAACTCGATCCACCACTAAAGTTGGTCTATTCAGAATCCTTCCCAACCTTTTCTGAAGCCAGAAAACGAGAAGCGTAAATCAAACGCTGGACTCGTGCTAAAAAGGAAGCGATCGTGGCGGGTAATATGTCTGAGCTGCCGAATATTTCTAAATCCAGAAACAAAAAAAGATTCTAATCTTTTGCAGCAAAGACTTCGTAAAGTGCCGTTTCGAAGTCTGCGCTTATCTGCAAAGGTCTCAATTTATAT
>JAFDFV010000127.1 GCA_019309665.1 Deltaproteobacteria bacterium
TGTTTTTCTCATGACAAATACACTTACGAAAGCATCAGGCAGGAATATGCAAAAGTAATATGCGATGATGCGTTTTCAACAAAAGTTTCAAAAACCGGACAATATACCTGTGCTTTACAAAAACCTGTTTCTTTGAACGATACAATTCAAATTGCTCTTGCAAATAATCCTGATAACAAGATTGCCATTGCCCGCATAAAGCAGGCAGAAGCTATGATCGAAAAGGCAAATGCTAATTTTTTCCCCTTTCTTGGATTTTATACTGAATATTCTCAGGGGGATGCACCATCAGGATATCTTTTCAAGAAGATTGACCAGAGGCTGCTGCCTGCAAATACGGATTTTAACTCTCCGGGCTGGTATGAAAATTATGAGACCGGAATTAAAGCAGGAATAAATATATTCAATGGCGGACGAGATATATTAAATAAAAAAATCGCTGAAACAGATTTCTCTATTTCTCAGATAGACAGAAAAAGCGTAGAAAACTCCCTTATTGCCTCAGTAATACATACATACTATAACGCTCTTGCTGCAAAAGAATACATTAAAATTACCAGGGACTCCGTATCAACTGTTAAGTCGCAACTGCGTCTAATGAATGTGAGGTTCAGAGCCGGAGGAGTTCTAAAATCAGACATCTTATCCCTGGAAGTCCGTCTTGCTCAAGCCAGGGAAGATGTGCTCCTGAGTGAAAACAGGCTAAAAACGACTCTAACTGCTTTTGCCGGTATTCTCGGTGTAAGCCCTGAAACTGAAATTAGATTAAAAAAAATAGAAAGCCGCGAAATCCCCTTGCCGAATGAATACATTGCCGGTGTTGCCTATGCGCTTGAAAACAGGTCAGAAGTTAATAAAATTAAGGAACGTATCAAACAGAGCAGAATGGCTCTTGATCTGTCTCGTGCAGAATATCTGCCCAGAGTTGATCTGCAAAGCAAATACTATGTTGATGATCCTGAAATGGCCTACAATGACTCAAGAGACAACTGGACTGCGGCGGTCATATTTAACTGGGACATATTCACGGGTTTCAGCACAAAAGCAGAAGAGGAAAAAGCAAAAGCCAGGCTTGAAGAAATGCTGGCAGCAGATCTCAAAACCAGACTATCTGTAAAGCTTGATGTTAAAAATGCCTACCTGAAATTAGCGGAAGCAAAAGCCAGGCTCGAGGTAGCGGAAAGAAGCGTGGCCATGGCTGAAGAATCTTTTAAGCTTGTCAGGAAACAATATGAAGGCGGCGCTGCTACCATAACACGATACTTTGAAGCCGAGCTTGCGTTTAATCGAGCAAAAACCAGAACCACAGCAGCTTATTATGACAGGGAAAAGGCACTTGCGGATATTGGCAGGGCGGTAGGTTACTGGGGGAAGGTGGATAAATTTACACCATGAAAAACAAAAAAATTATAATAATATTGTTATGTTCCGTCAGTTTAATTTTAGTTTTCTTTGCTGTTAAATTCATTTCAAGCACAAAAATTGCGCCGGGCAAGTTTCAGGCTACATCAAAAAATGATGTGTCACCGAAAAATATTGGGCAGGCATCTGTCCGGACTATAACCGAATGCTATGAAGCTGTTGGAACAGTGCGGCCTGTTACAGAAGCAACTATTGAATCCCAGGTTGCCGCACAGGTTCTTGTTGTCAAGGTCGGACCTGGCGACAAGGTTTTTAAAAGTCAGCTTTTAGTATCTTTAGATAACAGACAGTTGATGTCACGTCTTGATCAGGCAAAACAAACCTTAAAAGCAGCCATATCAGGAAAAAAACAGGCAAAACAGACAATAATAGGCGCCAGTGCGGCATTTACAGAAGCTGAATCTGATTATAAACGTATAGAAATTTATTTTGAATCCCAGGCAGCCACCCCTCAAGATATGGAAAAAGCCGAATCAGCATACCTTCAGGCAAAGGCGAATTTAAATAGAGCTAAAGAAGCTTTGTCAGCTTCAGAATCCAGAATAAAACAGGCGGAAGAAATCGTAAAGGAAGCTGGAATAGCACTTGGATACACAGAGATAAGAGCACCTGAAAGCGGTAAAGTTTTAAAACGTCTTGTTGAACAAGGAGATTTAGCCCTGCCTGGGAAGCCTTTAATTATACTGCAAACTACCGGCTCGCTCAGGCTTGAAGCATATGTACGTGAAGGACTGATCAGAAAGATTCAACCCGGAACAGCTCTTAAAGTAACAATAAATACTTTGAATGAAACAGCGACAGCAACAATTGAGGAGATTATCCCTTATGCTGATCCGCAAACACGAACTTTTCTTGTAAAGGCATTATTGCCGCGTATATCCGGAATATATCCCGGCATGTTCGGAAAACTGCACATCCCTGTTAAAGACATCCAGGTTGTTGTTTTACCAAAAATTGCCGTTCGCAATATAGGACAGCTTGAACTAATTACAGTAAAGGAAAATAATTCCTGGAAGACACGTTTTATTAAAACCGGCAAAACTTTTGGTGATAAGGTCGAAGTTCTCTCCGGACTATCCGGAGATGAGACAATAGGCTGGGAGGAATAACTTAATGCCGGAAAACGAATCTGCTCCGAGCGGTTTTATCGCAAGTATTGTCAGAAAATCTATTTCCTCACATCTCTCAATCATCCTGCTGATCTTATCCCTGTGCCTCGGAATTTCCGCTATTCTCGTCACACCCAAGGAAGAAGAACCACAAATAGTAGTTCCCATGGCGGATGTTTATGTATATGCTCCCGGCTCAAATGCAACTGAAATAGAAAAACTTGTTGCAACGCCCCTGGAACGCCTTTTATGGCAGATTGACGGCGTTGAATACGTATATTCGATGTCCCGTGAGGACATGGCAATCGTTACAGTCAGATTTTATGTAGGAGAAGACAGGGAAAATTCCCTAGTAAAACTCCATAACAAGATTACAATGAATATTGACGCCGCTCCCCCGATTGTTAAGGGATGGGTGATAAAACCAGTAGAAATAGACGACGTTCCCATTGTAAATATAAGTCTTTATTCAGATCGTTATGATGATTATGAACTTCGCAGAATCGGTGAGGAAGTATTATCAAGGCTTTCAAAGGTAAAGGACATTTCAAGGGCTGAAATTGTTGGTGGCCGCAAACGGGAGATACGCGTTGAACTCTTACCTGAACGCATGTCAGGTCTTGGAGTATCTTTACTTGAAGTGCAGAGAACTCTCCGGGGAGCGGATGCTTCTGTTACAGCAGGTAAATTTTCCCGCTTTAATAAAGAAGTTACAGTAACAAGCAAATCTTTCCTTTTATCTTCTAACGAAGTTTCATCACTTATGGTTGGAGTTCACAATGGACGTCCGGTATATTTGCGAGATATTGCAAATATATTCGACGGCCCGGAAGAATCAAAGTCTTACTCGAGAATCGGTTACTCAAATTTCTATCGTAAAACTCACAATAAAGAAAATACCCCCTTTTCATTCCCGGCCGTCACACTCGCCATTGCCAAGAAAAAAGGGACCAATGCCGTTACAGTCTCCGAAAATATCCTGGTCAAGCTTGAAGAATTGAAAAAAAGCACTATTCCCGATGGCGTTAATGTTGAAGTAATTCGCGACTACGGTAAAACTGCCGGACAAAAAGTAAATGGCCTCTTAGGTTCGCTGGCTTTTGCGGTTATTTCCGTTATTATACTTCTCGCTGTTACTCTTGGATGGCGTGAAGCGCTGGTGGTCGCACTTGCCGTACCTGTCAGCTTTTCTCTTGCTCTTTTTGTCAATTATTTATTCGGATATACAATTAACAGGGTTACCCTTTTTGCTCTTATACTCTCTTTGGGGCTTGTAGTTGATGATCCTATTACAAATGTAGATAACATACAGCGCCATATTTTAATGGGCAAGCGTAAAGCATTTTCAGCAACGCTATTTGCCGTTAATGAAGTGCTTCCTCCGGTAATAATGTCCACACTCGCCATAATAATCTCATTTATACCCCTGTTTTTCATTACAGGAATGATGGGGCCATACATGGCTCCAATGGCAGCAAATGTTCCCCTTACAGTAACATTTTCAACTCTCTGTGCGCTTACCATTGTGCCGTGGTTAACGCACCTGCTGCTGAAAAACATGAATATCCGCAAGATGACCGGCTCGGCAACAAATCAGATAAAACCAAATCATGATAAAGGTATAAATATATGGATCGGGCAAATTTATCGCAAAATTGTATCTCCTTTTCTCAAATCAAAAAGCAAAAGATACATGCTTCTGGCTGCTATTATTTTTCTCCTTTTAGTATCTATAAGTCTTGCTGTTTTTCGACTCGTGCCCCTGAAAATACTTCCTTTTGATAACAAAAATGAATTCCAGATAGTTATTGACATGCCGGAAGGAACTACACTTGAAACCACCAATACTGTTGTACAGTCCTTTGAAAACTTTCTCAGAGAAATCCCTGAAATTACCAGCTTTGTGTCCTATGTGGGAAATTCGTCTCCCATGGATTTCAACGGCATGGTTCGTCACTATTACCTGAGGAAAGGAAGCCACCTTGCAGATATCCGTATAAATCTCGCTGAAAAAAATAAACGGAAGCAACAAAGCCATGCTATTGTTCTCCGGCTTAGAAAGGAACTCGAAGACATTGCAAAAGCCAACAATGCAGTAATTAAAATTGTTGAGGTCCCTCCAGGCCCCCCTGTGCTTTCGACAATTGTGGCTGAAATCTATGGTTCCCCTGACCGTTCTTATGATCAAATCATAAAAGGAGCAGAACATATAAAAAATTTAATGGCAGCAGAGCCTTTTGTAGTGGATATTGACGACACAGTTGAAACCGGGCGCAACAAGATAGATTTTATTATTGATAAGGAAAAGGCTGCTCTTCACGGAGTCTCCACGAATGAAATTATTCAAACTTTGAAAATAGCGATAGGAGGTGCTGCCCCTGCCACAATACATACTCCTGAAGAAAGGCAATCTCTAAGCATAAAAATAATTTTACCAAGAAAAAATAGATCGGGGATTGCTTCTTTATCACAAATACCGCTCAAAACAAATACCGGCAAGATGGTTCCTCTGGCGGAACTTGTAAAGATAGTTCATATATCTGAAGACCAGCCTGTTTATCATAAAAATCTTGAACGCGTGGTATATGTGACGGGAGAAATGGCAGGCAGAGCTCCCGGCGAAGCTGTTCTTGATATGCAGAAAAAACTTAAACAAACTCCGCCGCCGCCGGGAATCAGGGTAAAATGGGCAGGTGAAGGCGAATGGAAGATAACTCTCAGGGTATTCAGAGATATGGGCATAGCATTTGCGGCAGCTCTAATTGGAATCTATATTCTTCTTATAATGGAAACCAATTCATTTTCCATGCCGATATTGATTATGATGTCAATACCTCTCACGCTTCTTGGCATTATGCCGGGATTCTGGCTGCTGAATGTTTTCACCGGAGAACAGGTGGGCGGCTTCTTCAACCCTGTCTTTTTTACCGCAACAAGCATGATAGGCATGATAGCTCTTGGTGGAATTGTAATAAGGAACTCCCTTGTTCTGATTGATTTTATTAAAAACGCTCTTAATGAAGGCATTTCTTTTAAAGAAGCTATTCTCCGAAGTGGAGCGATCAGGATGCGTCCTATATTACTTACCGCTTGCACAACCGCGATTGGCGCCTGGCCCATTACACTGGATCCGGTTTTCTCAGGCCTTGCCTGGGCTCTGATTTTTGGACTTTGTGCATCCACAATTTTTACGCTTATAATAGTCCCTGTTACATACTTCTCTCTTTATAGAAAAAAAGTGCCTAAAGTTGTGGTACGCCTTCGGCGTGCTGATCGATAACCAAAGCCGGAAGGATTTTCAATCACTCTCTTGCCAGTAGTATGTTGAGGGCATAGAGAAACCCAGGCTCTACGAGCCGGAGGCAGGCATGCAGATATAACATGGCAGAATTCCTTAACTTTAGGCATTTTAGGCACTTTAGCTCACTTTAGGCACTCTTAAATAATTACTGTAACGGTAAAACCTTTGTGGTACCACTACCAGAGGTAATGGTTTAAACCGATTAATTAATTTGAGGCCCTGCTTGACATGTAAATTTGATTTTAATATAATTTTTTTATTAAGTTTTTGATTCATTAAAACAGTGACCACTGCATCTGCTTTTCTACCAGTCATGATTTTCTTGGCCGGATTTCTTCAAGACATCGCCTGCTTATCCAAAAGCAGTGGGTGTATTAATTTCTTAACCAAAGTCTGTAGAAAGGAGGCGTCATGAAAAAGGCTTTTAAAGATATTGCAGAAATAATACATCAAACAGATCCAAAAACAAGCTTTGCCATAAAATTCTGGGATGGTGATTCAATAACTATCGGGGATAAACCGAAGTTTATTTTAAAGCTTAAATCCTTGAGGGGCGCCAAAAGGATTTTCAGAGATGGTTATGTCGGCTTTGGAGAATCATATATGAAGGGAGATGTAGAAATTGAGAACGATCTGCAGGAGCTTCTTCGTCTTGGTTCTTTAATTAATTTTGATGAGTTCCGGCTGACTTCCTGGCAAAAAATACGTTTTTTTATCCTTGCGCTTCTCAACAGCGACACATTAAGAACCTCACCAAAAAATATTTCTTATCATTATGATAAAGGCAATGATTTTTATGCGCTTTATCTTGATGAGACAATGAGTTACTCCTGTGCATACTATAAAAGTAAAGATGATTCTCTGGAAGAAGCACAATTGAATAAATTTGAACATATATGCCGTAAACTTTTACTGAGTCCTGGTGAATCACTGCTTGATATCGGCTGTGGTTGGGGAGGAATGCTCATCTATGCCGCACAGAACTATGGAATAACAGGAGTTGGAAATACGCTTTCACAAAATCAATATGAATATGCCGGCAATAAAATAAAGGAATTAGGGCTGGAGGATAAGATTAAGATCTTATATATGGATTATCGTGAGTTAAGTGGAAAATTTGATAAAATTGTTTCCATTGGGATGTTTGAACATGTAGGGAAAAAATTCATTCCGGTATTTATTAAAAAAGTATCGAGTTTACTGAAAAAAGGCGGATTAGGCATGTTGCATACTATTGGTAGAGACGCCCCATCCCCCTCCGATCCATGGACATTCAATTATATCTTCCCGGGCGCATATCTTCCTGTACTTGACGAAATTCTGCGTGAAATGGGGAAAAACGGTTTTTCAATATTGGATGTAGAAAACCTCCGGCTCCATTATGCAAAAACCTTAGACCAATGGGCAGAAAATTATGAAAATAATGTTGAAAAAGTGAAAAAAATGTTTGATGATACATTTACAAGGCAATGGCGTCTTTTTTTATATGGCACCTCAGCAGGATTTAAATATGGCATGTGTCGTCTGTATCAAGTTCTTTTCACAAAAGGATTAAACAACACATTGCCTACAACCAGATCACATGTGTATAATAACTTATAATGAGACCTTTGAAAAATGCTCAATTTTGTTCAAGTTCAAGGAAGGCGAAAATTTTAAATGTAGGAATACATTGAGTATTTCGAGGCTTAAAATTTGAGCCCGACGCCGAAATTGGGCAAAAGGGGGCGTTTTGCAAAGGTCTCATAACATCCAACCTTCAGGAGGTCACCATGAATATAAAAAAAATAGCCTGTTGTATAGATTTTTCAGAAAATGCCGAAGATGCATTTATAACGGCCCTCGATCTGGCTGAAAAATATAAAGCCAAACTTTTTGTAATTCATGTATCGCCGCCTGTCATAAGTTATCAAGCAACAGATACTGAATGGATGGTGCCTTACGAACCGGAAGAACCTCTGATTTTAGAATTAGAAAAACGCATGGATAGTGAATACGCAGCCAAAATAGGAAAAAATATTGATTATAAGCTTGTTGTACTTAGCGGACATATTTCAACAGAAATATTAACATACTTGAAAGAAGAAAATATCGATCTTGTAGTGATGGGATCCTATGGACTATCGGGAATGGGGCTCGTATTCTTCGGTAGTGTGGCCAAGAGAGTGGCACATAAGTCCCCGTGCTCTGTACTGATAGTACGTAAACAAAAAGAGTAGCCGTTCACGGCTTGAAACTTGAAATTGGAAAATAGAAATTTGGGAAAGATTAAAAAAATTCTATCCGCTGCTGTGCTCTTAACGGTGTTTCTTTTTTCTTCAACCTATTTGGCAGCCGGCTCTGATCTAAAGGAAGCAAAAATTCCTGATTCCCTGCATTCCGGGCTGAAATATCTTTTATCCTTAACTTCAAAGGATGAAAACGGACCTGTTGATCTTAAACTTATTCAAAAAGTACTGGATTTTGTCGTTTCTCCCAAAAACAGCTCCTCCCTTTATTATACAGACGAATTGTTCGGCTCGCCTTCCGCTTATTATGAGTTTGATATTAATAGAGATCTGAAACACATTCTCCAGTATGCATACAATCCTGATATTCCTTCATTTGCTTTTATGCCTTCTTCGGTACGGCTTTCCTACTGGACTCAGGTTAACGGGCAAAATCAAGACCTGCCTAAATTGTGGACACATATTTCAAATTCTGATTGTCCAATAGTGGTTAAAGGGGTTGAACATATAGAAATAACTCCCGATCAATTTACAGGTGCTTACTATAGTTATGATATAGATAAGGCTCTGATTCTTTGCAAGTATCTCGGCCGAAATCTATTAATCACGATTTCCAAACAAAAAGACAAGTCCGATGTAGGCAAAAAAGGTATTGTGCTGGGCTCAGATGACAACTGGGACTATCTTTATTCGGGCCGGAAAGGTCTTTCAATGCGGGGTCTTGGTTGGGTCAGCTCCTATATGTACAATTCTATCGGAATAAGCTTCCTGTATGAGGTTGACTCAAAAAAACCCGTTGTAAAATACGCCGCCTTTAAATGGCTCAGAGCTGGATGGGCTGACATGAATGTAGTGAAAAATAAGCACATTCATAAAGGTCTGGTTCGCTATGCAAATGATTTAAAGATAATTTTGGAACATCCTTTACTGCCTGAAGCTTCAGAACTTGCAAAATTATTTTCTGATTTTGAAAATTATCCCCCCGAAGATATAAGAGCGAAGGTTAAAAGTCATTTAACTGCTCTGAAAGACAGATATAATGGAAACAAATTATCATCCGGTAAAAACTTCCCTAAAAATTTAAATATCAGAAAATATTTAGATCAAATGACAAATAAGGAAATATACGCTCTTCTTGTTGTGGAATACATGAAATCCATACTTGGAAAAAACCGGTATCTTGATAATAAATTACTTTTCAGCAAAAGGCAGCTTGATAGCAGCTATATAATGCCGTAGCCTCCAGTATCAACATCCTACCGGACGAGTTCTTAGTATAAAAAGCCAAACAACCACATGGGGATGACATTACCAAAACCCATGTCGATATCGTCTTTTACAATGTAAGCATTTTCTTTTCCCGCTATCTGTTTTTTCCCCTTACAACTGCCGCCTACTTCAAGTAGATACTTATCCTCTACCAAAAAATCGCCTCGACTTGGAATACGCACTTGCAGGCCGACACTTATCAACTGATGCTGAATAAATGTTTCGCGCACCGTTCCGACAGGGTCTTCTCTGCTCAATTCCCCTGCGATTGCTCTGAGCAAGTTTGTATTTTCAATATAAATTTTAACGGGTTTACGCACGAGCTTGAAGCCGGATCCTTCCAGCATAACACCTGATAAGAGACCTGCCCGCTCCAGATAGTCAAGGTGCCCATAAAGAGTTGGCTTTGAAAGTCCCAGATTGTTGGAAATACGCACAAGATTCGGCTCAAATGGTTGAGAGGTGGCGATTAACCAGAGAATCCGTTTTAGCATCGGAACATTAGAAGATTTAATGCTGGTTGTAGAGACAATGTCTTCGTAAAGTGTTTTTTCAATAATGTTTCTGAGCTTTGCAAGATATTCTTCTATTCCTTCCACAAAAAAAGGATAAATGCCATGTTCAAGGTAATCTCGAAAAAGTCCCAACACAGGTCCCTCAACCAGAACTTCTGATGTCAATCGTGCATGTTCCTTTAATAGACCGGCGAGTGTGATGGCGGGGAGTTTAACATTCCTGGCTAATAGCAGGTATTCTCGAAAAGAAAGACCAGGCAAAGTATAGAAAACAGCACGCCGCGACAGGTCGGCCTTTCCAAGTTGCAGTCCGAGGGTAGAACTGCCTGAAAAAAGGATTTTTGCTGATGGAAATGAATCATAAAGATTTTTTATTTCCTGCGGCCATCTGGCGTATTTGTGGATTTCATCAATGATAATGACCTCGCCGCCCATGCGAAAAAATTGTGATGCGATCTCATAAATGCCGATGGCCTCAACCCGAATGTTGTCTGCTGAAATATAAAGATATTTTGATGAATATAAACTTTTTTCGGCTAAATGCTGAAGCAACAGCGTAGTCTTCCCTGTCCCGCGACCGCCAATGATTCCAATCAGACGATTTTTCCAGTTGATCCGTTCGTAAAGAGAGCGATGATTTTCTCTCGGAACCTGTTTAAGGAGAGCGGCTACCAACGTAAGGCGGAACACTTTCCATAGCTCAATCATTTAGAAGTTTTAAAAGATCATAAACAACGCTTGAGAAAACTAAAGACAAAATAAACTAAAAATGCTTTAGTACTCTTCTACCGAACCTACTA
>JAFDFV010000504.1 GCA_019309665.1 Deltaproteobacteria bacterium
TTTTATGATATCATAAGGTTAAAAAATTTACCCCAAAAGCACTATACGAGAAAACAGTCGCATATTAGAAATAGTCTGTATTTTAACGGTATTTCACATTTCAATATAAAACAACGTTAATATTAATACCGTGTATTGTTTATACTTTATGATTTTACAGCGGCAATTAGCCGTAATTAGCTACAGCTATTAGGTCGTCTAATCTATGTTAGAGCTAAAAGATAGAGAATCGTATGGAAAAAGAAAACACAGAAAAAAATTCCAGAAATCGTGGAATTACTGCTGGTTTGCGTCAGAAATTGCTTGAGAAATACGGCTATGCTTGTGCTGTATGCGGTGTTAACAACGAAAAAGTCCCTCTTGAGTTAGCTCATTTAGTTCCACTTTCACAAGGAGGCGATACTTCAGAGGAAAATTTAATCCTTCTCTGCCCGAATTGTCATCGGTCATTTGATCGCCAACCCAGGGAAATTGAGTTCGTAAGCTTTCTAAATGATATCCTGAGACGCCATCCAGACTATAGCGATGTTAGACAAGAAGTTCTATTAGGCAGGGAAACTCGTTATCGCGCTGATCTTATCGTTCAAAGACGATTTCATGATAAAAATGAGCCTTTATTAATCGAGTGCAAAACTCCGTCCATCGTAACTTCTGCTCGTATCCAAAACGTAATCGCACAACTACAAGCCTATCGAGATGTTTCTGACAATAACCAAGTCGTCTTAGCAGTACCTGCGACGTTACGAGACAGAGACCTTTCGGCGTTACGCACAGCAAACATAGAAGTTTGGGATCTCCGCTACTTGGGAGAACAGTTTTCCGAACAAATACAAGAGGCACCGTTCAGCTACTATAAGGCGTTGCTTCTCGCACAGCTTAGTCGTCCCGCCAAGCCATCCCGCGAACAAAAGCTGCTCGATAACCTGGCTGCATGTCAGCCAGGAAAAACGGACTGGTATGTTTATCAAAGCCTAGTTGGAGACATTCTAGAATGCCTATTTACACCTCCACTTGGAAAGCCAATTCCTGAATTATCTGACAAGGCAAAGGCAAATCGAAGGGATTTCATAATGCCTAATTATACGGATAAGGGGTTCTGGGCATTCATGCGGGAAAAATATCAAGCTGACTATGTTGTAGTCGATGCAAAGAACTACACCAGAAAAGTGAAAAAGTCCGAGGCCTTACAGATTGCCAATTATTTGAAGCCGCACGGTGCAGGCCTATTTGGCATCATTATATCTCGCAAAGGTGGGGATACGTCCGGCTGTGAGCATACACTCAGAGAACAATGGATGGTGCATAGAAAGTTGATCCTTGTACTGGATGATGATGACATCAAAGAAATGCTTATCGCAAAATCTGACGGGCGTGTACCAGAAGAGATAGTAGGACAGAAGATTGAGCAATTTAGGTTATCAATGTAGCTCTAACAACCGCATACACTCTAACAAGCAGGGTCGGGCGGCTGTAACATTTGCCAAGTTTGAGGGAAACGTAGCATTTACAAATGTCCGTTTCCCTGCTTGTAGGTGATGCGGAGACGTTATACTATGAAAACATTACACTTAACTTTAAAAAAGAATTGGTTCGAGCTTATTGCTTCCGGTAAAAAAACTACTGAATATCGGGAATACAAGCCATATTGGGAGCGTCGCCTGTTAAAAAAGAAATTCGACGAAGTTCATTTTAGGAATGGATATTCAAAAAATTCCCCATTTATGAGAGTTGTGTGTAAAGGAATTGCGGTTGTGCCACCAACAGGGGGGCTGCTGTTTAAACCCGCCAACAATGAAAAGTTAAACGGATGGCAGTTTGCAATCTCAATAGGAACCATTCTGGAATTAAAGTATAACAAATCACTTGAGCTAACGGGAGAAGGTCGTGCAGCTTCGCGGGTGTCGGAGTGTAGCTCAGTTCAGGACGTTAGCTCTTTGTCAAGATAAGGATGGTAAGCCATGGTTCAGACATACCCCAAAGTTTGGGATTGGGTTAAAGAGGATATGCCACGTCGCCTTTCAGGCTATGTGCGCGCACCTGACAAGATCGGCTTCTATGAGCTTGGATTTATGAAGAACGGCACTTTCGAAGCGCAATATGCCGGTCGGGCCAAGGGCGTTACGCTAAGACAACGCCTAGGGCAGCATTACAGAAATAGCCACAATGAGAATGTCCGCAAAAATCGAGATCATTTGTATTTCCGATGTAAAGTATTCAAAACCGAGGAGCTATCCTCTTATGTAGAGGCTGTGTCAATCGCCGCTATCGAGTATCCTTGGAATCGAAGAAATGAATGGGCTCAGCATTGGATACTTGAGAGCTAACCTGGCGCTCCAGCGGACGCTCCTAACGTCGCGCCGCTGAGCTCCGGCG
>JAFDFV010000008.1 GCA_019309665.1 Deltaproteobacteria bacterium
AAATCAGATAAGATTTTTCCCTCCCAGAAATTGTTTGCAGGTATTTTATGAATGTCCTTAATTAAACTGAATTTAATATCATCGATTTTTTTCTCATAAATTCTTATAGCCAGTGTTTTCTCTCTAAGGTCATCTCCTTTCAACATTGCCTCGAATGTTATTAAGAGCATTTCACAGATCTTTGAATTTAAAAATGCGACTCTAATACATTCATTTTTTATCTGTTCGGGGATTTTTCCATCTAAGTAGTAATGAGCTGTGTCTTCAAGTACATCAAAAACATGATCGACAATCTCAACAAATCTGCACAGATCCGGTCTGAGATATGGCAGAAAAGCGCCTTCATATATTTTTGAGATAATTTTTCTCCGGATAGAATCACTTTCACGTTCGAGATCAATTAAATTCCGCATAAGACTTTGGTCGTTGTTTTCTAAAGCTTTTCTGAACAAGTCACAAGCAGAGCAGAGGAGTTTGATATGTTCTCTCATATTGTTTGTAACTTCCTGTTCTTTCTTGCCGAGGGATAGAATTTTTTCAAAAATCATGCTCACCTCTTGCCCTCATGATCAGAGCACCTGCCATGACGTCCATTAAAGAGATTACACCTATAATTTTTTCACCTTCGCATACAAAGATTCTTGCATTTTTTTTCTGCTCCATTAGTGATGCGACTTCATTCATGGCCGTATTCTTATCAATACAGGCAACCGGCTTCGAAGCAATTTTTCCGACTTTAACATCGTTAGGATTCAAGCCGTTGGCCAACACTTTAAAAACTATATCTCTTGCGGTGATAATTCCATGGTTCAAGCCCTTTCCTGGAAATTTAACCAGTAATGATCGAATTCGTCTATCGACCATTTTTTCAACCGCATCATATACTGTTCTATCAGCGTCCACAGATTCTATTTTTGTTGTCATAAGTTCTTGTGCTTTCATATTTTCCCCCGTTCCTAAGCAATTTTGGTTTGAAAAAAGTCATAAAAAATATTTTTCAACCTTGTTTATATATTATAATTATCATACTTTGACAAAATATGTTAGCAAAAAGAAGGTACTTTCACGGTAACGTCGGTGCTAAAGCTTTAATATTAGGAGTTTATGGAGACTTCAAAATCCGAATATCGAAATTCGAAACAATATCTAATATCTAATATCTAATGACCAAAATATTTCAGATAGTTATACCTCGAAAGGCCACAGCTTGCGATTTTTTGCCGGCCCTGGACATCAACATCTGTGTTGCTCAGGTTTGAAGTAGCTTGCTATTTCGAGGACTTTTGCGATTGAAGATTGGTTAAAGATATGGTGAAGTCAAGTGGAAAATAACGATATTGATGGCAAGGTTGACAATACTTGTCTACAATATTATATTTCTATTATATTGTAAAATTTATTACGGAAAGGATGATTATTATGGTGGAAGGTATTTTGGAAATTGATGACGGCATTTTTGATGCCGAGGTTCTGAAGTCCGACAAACCGGTGCTTATAGATTTCTGGGCTCCGTGGTGTGGACCATGCATGGCCATTTCCCCTTTGGTAGAACAGCTTGCCGGTGAATTTGGAGATAAAATCAAGTTTGTCAAATGCAATGTTGACGATAATCCAATCAGTCCCGGCAAATACGGAATAAGATCTATACCCACGCTTATGTTCTTCAAAGATGGTAATGTAGTAGAACAGGTGATAGGTATAGTTGCCAAATCAAAGCTGGAGGAAGTTATAAACAAAATTTTATAGGAAACTTTGTAATGAAAAGTGTTGATTATGACCTTGTTATAATCGGCGGTGGTCCGGCCGGGCTCACCGCCGGTCTTTATGCTGCACGCGCCAGATTGAACGTAATCCTGATTGAAAAAATTGTGCCGGGAGGACAGGTCCTCATAACTGACTGGATAGAAAATTATCCAGGCTTTCCAGAAGGAATCAGCGGGCCTGACTTGATTCAGAAAATGACCGAGCAGGTTAAAAAATTTGATCTTAATATAGAATCAAATGAAGTAATTTCTCTTGATTTGTCTGAGCCTGTCAAGAAAATTAAGTTAAGCGACAGGACTATCACAAGCCACACAATTATTATAGCTACAGGAGCTTCACCCAAAAAGCTCGGCATCCCAGGTGAAGATATGTTTTTTGGAAGAGGCTTATCTACATGCGCAACCTGTGACGCACCTTTTTTCAAAAACAAGATAGTTGCGGCAGTGGGGGGCGGAGATACCGCTGTTCAGGAAAGTATATTTCTGACCAAATTCGTCCAAAAGGTTTATCTTATTCATAGAAGAGATCAATTAAGGGCAACCAGGATCCTGCAGGAACGGGCATTTGCCAATGATAAAATCGAATTTATCTGGGATTCCGTATTAACAAGTATTGATGGTTTAGCCAATGTAGAAAAGATTACAGTAAAAAATGTTAAAACAGGGGAAACAAAAGAACTCTCCGTGGACGGCTGTTTTATATGGACAGGCATACTACCTAACACAAATTTTTTAAAAGATGAAATAAAAGTAGACAATTACGGCTTTATAATAGTCGACTCGAATATGCAGTCATCAGTACCGGGTGTGTTTGCAGCAGGTGATGTAAGAACTACCGGCCTGCGCCAGATTGTAACCGCTGTTGGAGATGCAGCAAGCGCTGTATTTTCGGCAGAACATTATATAGCCTAAATTGAGCGATTTTTTACTCGACTTGCACCAATCTCTTGCGCATCAAAGACTTGCGAAAAGACTCGACATATCCATTGGTATGCCTACGCTTTTCGCAAATCTTGCTGCATCAAGATCTCGGTACATTTCTTCGCAAAAAATCGCTCAACTTAGACATGGAAAATATTAAACAATGAAACGTATTTTAACAATTGCCATCATTTCATTACTTGTCTTTTCAAGTTGTGCCTGGCTTGAGCCAAAAGAAGAAAAGAGCATCCAGGAACTTGCAAGTAGTGGAATGAATGAGTTTAAAAAAGAGAATTATAAAACATCAATAGAATATTTTGAAAAATTAAGGGACTGGTATCCTTTCAGCAAATATGCAATTCTTGCAGAGCTGAAAATCGCTGATTCATATTACAAATTACAGGAGTATGAAGAGGCTATATCTGCATATGATGAGTTCGTTAACCTTCATCCGCGTAACGAGGCAATTGCTTATGTTATCTATCAGATAGGACTTTGCTATTTTGAACAGATAGATACTGTTGATCGAGACCAGACCACAGCGCAAAAAGCACTGGATACTTTTAAAAAGCTGATTAAACAGTTCCCGGAAAACGCCTATGCAAACAGAGCAAGAGTTAAATTAAAAAAATGCTTAAAAAGTCTTGCAGGGCATGAATTCTACGTAGGATTCTTTTATTACAAAAGCAAGCACTATAAAGCAGCTTTGAGCCGTTTCGAGGCTGTCCTTACCAATTATCCCGATGTTGGAATTCATCATAAATCCCTTCAGCACCTTGCTTTGTGTAAAAAATATATAAAAGAATAAGGACCTTATGATAGCAATAAGCGCCTGCCTTTTAGGATACAAATGCAGATATGATGGTAAAAGCAAAAAAAACTCAGCCTTAATAAAGCTGATGGGATCTGAAAAAATTCTTCCGATCTGTCCCGAAGAGCTTGGCGGACTTACTACTCCAAGAGCTCCCTCAATTCTCGTTGAAGGAGATGGTTTTGATGTTCTGGATGGAACAGCTAAAGTTGTAAACAGTTTCGGTGATGATAATACTGAGGCATTTATTGAAGGAGCCTATGCAGCATTGGATATGATCAGGGAACAAAAAATCAAGCGCTGCTTTCTTAAAGATAAAAGCCCCTCATGTGGAGTTGGCGAAAAATATTTAACCGGAGTAACGGCCGCACTTTTAATCCGAAAAGGATATATTGTTGAAGAGTTTAGTTAAAAAAAATACTTTACACTCAATAAATTTTGTTGTAAAAACTGAAATTCTGGTTTTTAAATTTCTGAAAATATAATTTTAGGAGAACTAATCATGTCAAGAATGTGTGAAATATGCGGAAAAAAGCCACTTGTAGGCAATAACGTTAGTCATGCCCACAATATAACAAAACGTCGTTTTAAACCAAACCTTCAAAGAGTGCGCGCCATTCATAAAGGAAGAGTAAAAAGAATAGTAGTATGCACCAGTTGTATAAGGTCGGGTTGTGTTGTAAAAACGTCTTGATTGTCCACCCTATAACTTGTGACAAAATCGGAAAACGAGCCGACTTTCACAATGTATACAAAACCAAATCTAAAGCAGCAAAAAGCACCCGACCTACTCCAACCTAAATTGAGCGATTTTTTACTCAATCTGCGCCGATCTCTTGCGCAGAAAGGCTTCGCAAAAATCCTCGACATATCCACGGGTATGCCTGCGGTTTTTGCAGATCCTTATGCATCAAGATCTCAACACATATCTTCGCAAAAAATCGCTCAACTTAGGTCCAAACAATAAAAGTGTAGTCAGTAACGTCACACCTGTAAATACGCAAACTACATGATATTGTTAAACAATTATGCCTTTCCTAAAAGGGAACTTCAGCCTAAAGCGTTACACAATTACCTGTTTTTTAATAGAAGAGAAGAGGCGGGACTTTTCTCAAAATATTCAATTGCTTCGCCGACCAGGTAAAGTGAGCCGGCAATGCAGATTGCTTCGTTTTTAGGTGTTGTTTTAATGGCATGTTTTATGGCCTGGCTGACGTCGGGAATAATTTTTATATCTGAAATTACTTCTTTTGCAGCAGAATAAAGTTTTTCAGGCAACAGCGCCCGGTTTATCTTTGGCTGTAAGTGTTATATTTCTGCCGGCAAGATTTTTGGACAGATAGTTTACAAGTCTTCTTGTTGCAATTATATTGTGCGCTCCGTCAAGGATTATCAAGGGATTTTCAGAAACTATATCCAGCCTTCCTGGCCAGCGGTTTTTTTCAAGCCCCCTTTGCATACTCATTAGAGAACTTTCTGTTTTATTTTTATTCAGCAGTTCGCATGCCGCAAGCACAAGCCCTGCATTGTCGATCTGGTGATTTCCTCGCAAGCCTGTGCGCAAATCGCGCCATGTATTTTCTATTCCAAAGTAGTTAAAGCTTTCGTTTTTATTCCTTCTTACTTTAAATTCATCTCCAAGACGATAAAAGGGCGCTGACTTTTTTCTGGCAATATCTTTTAAGGTCGAGATGGCGCTTTTCTGTCCGGCGCCTGTTACAACAGGTATGTTGTTTTTTATTATCCCGCCTTTTTCACCTGCAATTTGTTTTATGGTGTTTCCAAGATACATTCTGTGTTCAAGTGATATGTTGGAAATTATGGTGAGGGCGGGGTTTATGATGTTGGTTGCGTCAAGCCTTCCTCCCATACCTGTTTCTATTACAGCCCAGTCCACTTTTTGTTTTCCAAATTCATAAAGCGCCATTGCAGTGGAGTATTCAAAGAAAGTCGGCTCGCGTTTTCCTGTTGATACGTTTTTTAATGCTTCATATGCTTCAACAATATTTTTATTTGAAACAGGCTGGTTGTTTATTCGTATTCTTTCATTAAAACGAACAAGATGAGGTGAAGTATAAAGCCCTACCCTGTAATTTGATTCTTTAAGAATTGAAGCAATGGAGGATGCAATTGATCCTTTTCCGTTTGTTCCCGCCACATGAATGCACGAAAAGTTGTCCTGAGGATTACCCAGGGCATGCATCATACTTTTGATGGTTGAAAGGCCGAGTTTGATCCCAAACCTTTTCAGGCCGTACATAGTCTGAATACATTTATTGTAATGATCCTTTGAGTTCATAGTCACAAAAAACCCGGCAAAAATTAATATTCCTGCCGGGTTTAAGTTTTATTGATTTTTAACCTTGTTTTATCTGTATCTTTTAGAAGCTGTAATCCTCTGTCTTCTTAAAGCTTCGCGCTGCTTGCGACGTTTGTGCTCGCTTGGCTTTTCATAGCTTTTTTTTAGCTTCAGTCTTTTAAAAAGGCCGTCATTCTGAATCTTCTTTTTCAGAATGCGCATAGCCTTTTCAACGTCATTGTCATAAACCTTGACTTGAATTTCCTTCAAACTCCTCGCCCCCTTCTTTCCATCAGACGAATATATATAACCTAAAGTATAAAAAATCTCCGATGTTTTTTAACTTAATTTTTTAAAATAACTAATTTTTAATCACATGGCAAGAAAAAAATGTGTCCGGGTCTTAAATTTAAGATCCGGACACAGACAGGGACCAGGTAATTTAGGTTTGAATATAACCTGAATTGAGTCTTTTCTACAGTTTTGAAATAAGCTCTGCTGTAACTGATTTTATGTCTGCAGCGCCGTCCAGGGTAATGTATTTAATGGATCCGCCTTGTGCTGCGAGGTCTTTGAAATAATAGGCTGCTGCAAGTGTGCCGGTGTCGGCGTCATAGTAAATGCCGTGGCGTTTGTCGATGGCTCCCTCATCCTGATCGTCGGCTCTTTTGGATAAAGCACCGCCGCATACCCGGCATTTGTCTCCATCAGGTTTAATTGCATCAATAAAGATATTGTTGGGATGGTTGTTGTCATTTGCGCAGAGCCTGCGACCCATGATTCTGTCTTTGGCAATCTGGCGGTCAAGTAGTATTTCCACGACAATGTCGAGGCTCATGTTTTCTGCTTTGAGAGCTTCATCAAGCTTTATTGCCTGGTTCTTGTTTCTTGGAAAGCCGTCGAGTAGCCAGCCGACTTTACAATCATCTTGCTTCAGGCGGTCGAGTATCATTGGTATTGTAATTTCGTCTGGTACTAATTCGCCTTTGTCGATATATTCCTTGGCCTGTTTGCCAAGTTCTGTGCCGCCCTTGATATTGTCACGAAAAATAGCGCCCGATTCAATGTGGGCAGCATTGTATCTATCTTTTACAATGGCTCCCTGAGTTCCTTTTCCGCTGCCGTTTGGACCAAAAAACAAAATGTTCATAAGATTCTCCTTTCGATGTAGTAATGTTTTGTTATAATTTACGGATTTTCTTTCAGATAGCTTTTCACTAACCCTTTTGCGGGCTATTTGTTTTTGTTAAATCCGAAGTCAAAAAAAATTTACAAAGCCATCAAACTTGTTTTATTATAAAAATAGGTGTATAATGTCAAGAATAACCCGGCTTTCGGCTTTGAAACTTGAAACTTGAAATTGGAAAGTAGAAATTGGGGAGAGATAAAACGAGTTTGCGAGTTGGGTGTCTACAAATTCCAATTTCAATGTTCCGTGAACGCTTACCGTCAAGAGAATGAAAATTTAACTTTTAATCAGAGTCCAATAATTTTTTTACCAGCGACAATGCTTCCTGTCTGGTATTTATCTGATTTGAAAGCATTGCTTCTTCAACTTTGAATATAATTTTTTTGAATAATGGAGAAGGAGACAAACCGAATTTATTGATTAAATCATTGCCTGTAATAAGAGCAGGTATTTTTTTTCTTTGCATAAACTCTGAAAAATATTTGAGGATCATATTTTTCGCAAATTCTATAAATTCCTCTTTGCCTTTATTTCCCTTCCCTTTCATATCTGCAATGCTGTGAAGCAAAAGATAGGGTGTATTGTCCCCGCATTTTATAAAGAAGCGGGTTATTCCTTTATTGGTCAAGGTGCCTTTGCTCTTTGCGATAAAAAGGTGCAATGGGTCGATATGATTGCGGATAATGAAATCAACGAAATATTTTTCTTTTGTTGATAATTTTAGCCTGGAACTTATTTCTTTAGTTATTTCAGCACCTTTTTTGCTGTGACCGTAGAAACGGACATTCCCTTCGTTATCAGTTTTTTTTACCAGGGGTTTGCCTGTATCATGAAGCAGAATGGCAAATTTAAGGAGAGATGCCGTATTTTCATCTATGCTGTGGGTGATTTTGTTGTTAAGAATATTTTCAAGATGATAAAATGCCTTCATTGTGTGTTCAAAAACATCATATTGATGGAATCTGTTCTGAATGCATCCTTTTAATTTGCCAAGTTCAGGAAAAATAGCAAATAAAAGTCCGGTATCAGCCATTTGAGAAATAAAATGATGTGATTCAGGCGTTTGCAGTATCCTTAAAAATTCCGACCTGATGCGTTCGCCGGCAGAATTTTTTATAAGCTTTGCATTTTTCCTTATTGCAGAGACCGTATTTGTATCGATTTCAAAATTCAGTGATGCGCCTATCCTGTAGGCCCTGATAAGACGGACAGGGTCTTTCTCAAATGCTGTATTTGAAACCATGCGGATTTTTTTGTCTGCAATGTCCTTCATGCCGCCGGTACAGTCAATAATCTTTCCCGATGACAAAGAATAGGCCATGGCATTGATCGTAAAATCCCTTTTAAGAAGGTCATCTTCAATAGTCTGCCCATTAGCCGAAGATATATCAAAGATTTTATTATCGGAAATTACCCTGATTATCTTGTGATCCTTCTTGCCTAACTCAATGATGTGATCTGATTTTTTTACAGCTATTTTTTTTGCAAATTTTTCTGGATTTCCAAAAACAGCGATGTCATAATCAAAAGGAGATCTTCCAAGAATTATATCCCTTATTGAACCGCCGACAATATATGCGCCTTTAATTTTCGGTATAATTTTTATATCTAATTTGTTCATGGTTATAACAATATATTGGTATCCTTCATTCACCAGCTTACACTTTTTTCGAAAAAGCGTGTATTATCGAATTGAATGCCGATGTCGAAACTGGAAATTTGAAATTAGGTAACGCATCTACATCTTAGTATTTTTTCCAATTTCTATTTTCAAATTTCACTGCCAAAATACAAGATCAACAAAGTGTAAACTACTTTTGACTTGTCGTGAAGGATGCCAATATCTTCATATATTTTATGCAAGATTATAAAAAAAAGACAATAAAGGTCGCGGTTACAGGCAATGCCGGTTCCGGCAAGACTTCTGTCTGTAATATTTTAAAAAAAATGGGCGCGCAAGTAGTTTTTTCCGATGTTATTGCAAGGGAAGTTGTTTCTCCGGGCACCCCTACCTATAAAAATGTAATTAATTTTTTTGGAAAAAGGGTGTTGAATGAAAACGGCTTTCTGAATCGTAAACTGCTGAGAAGCATTATTGCAAATGACGATTCTGCACGTAAAACGCTGGAGAAAATTGTACATCCTGAAATAATAAAGTGTATTCAGTTAAAAATGACTGAAGCGGAAAAAAATGTTAAAGGATTTGTTTTTGTAGAAATACCTCTTCTTTTTGAACTTTGCTTGGAAGACCTGTTCGATTTGGTTATAACGGTTAGTGCCGACTATGAATTGCGGATTGAAAGGCTGATGTGCCGGGATAAAGTTTCACGCTATGATGCAAAATCCCTTTTCAGCTTACAGATGCCTGAAGAACAAAAGATTAAACGGGCTGAATTTGTTATAAAAAATAACGGTTCAATCGAACATTTGATAAAATCAGTTGAAGTTTTATATAGTGAACTAATAAGAAAATACGAAAAAAGTATTGAAAGTGCTTGACAAACAAAAAAACGTAAGTTATTTTTAGATTTATTTAAGGCAGTAAGCCCACCTATTGGAGAGAATACCTTTTAAATTCTTCTGAATTAAAAAATCACTAAGGGCTTGGTCAAAAACAACTTGGTAAAATTTGTGCCCAAATTTGCCGTAGATTTAATTGATCTGATTGAGCAAAACCGCAGGAATAGCAAGCTATTTCGAGGGCTTTTGCGAATGAAGATCGGTTAAAAATATAGTGAAGTTGGGATGCAAAAATGCCAAGTTATTTTTGACCGAGCCCTAAACTAAACTAAATTATATTCCTCCATAATAGAGCCCTTTGAAAAACGTTCATGTTTGTTCAACCTAAGTTGAGCGATTTTTTTGCGAAGAAATGTGCCAAGGTCTTGATGCAGCAAGGTTTGCGAAAATCGGAGGCATACCAATGGATATGTCGAGACTTTTCGCAAGCCCTTGATGCGCAAGAGATTGGTGCAGAATTTTAACTACAGGAATACAGCTTAGCTTATAGCTGATGGCTCTTAAGCTCATAAGATAAAAAGGCATAACAGCTTATCAGCTAACATAGCCTAACGCTGGAACTTTTAGTGAAGCGAAAGCGCTAACCTTTAGCGCCAATTGAACAAAAGGTGGACGTGTTGCAAATGTCTCTAATAACCAGCAGGGAACCAGCCTATTAGCAATCGACCCATCCGGAATTAGCTTTTGCCGTTTCACTCATTCCGCCATCGAAGATAAAATAAAGAAGGGCGTGCATGAAATCCGTTTTAAAGACTTAATTGGGTGACGAAGTCTGAATGCTTTGAGAAATATGGATTATTGGGTTCGCAAGAATAAGTAATGAGGTAAATTTTAATGAACATAGTTGAATTAAAAGACAAGAAAATAAGTGAACTGACAGATATGGCAAAGGGTTTTAATATTGATGGTGCTGCCGGAATGCGAAGGCAGGATCTTGTTTTTGCCCTTCTGCAGGCCCAGATTGAAAAGGATGGTTTAATATTCGGTGAAGGAACACTTGAGATATTGCCTGACGGATTTGGGTTCTTGAGATCGCCTAAATCCAATTATCTTCCCGGTCCTGATGACATTTATGTTTCTCCGTCACAGATACGTCGTTTCAATCTGCGGACTGGAGATACTGTGTCGGGGCAGATCCGACAGCCAAAAGAGTCTGAACGGTATTTTGCGCTTTTGAAAGTTGAGGCTGTAAACTATGAGGATCCTGAAGTGGCCAGGGAAAAGATCCTTTTTGATAATTTGACTCCGCTTTATCCTGAGAGAAAAATAAATCTTGAAACTTCTTCCGATAATTACTCTACAAGAATAATGGATCTTATGATTCCTATTGGTTTTGGCCAGAGGGGCCTGATCGTTTCACCTCCCAGGTCAGGAAAAACGATGCTTTTGCAGAATATTGCCAACAGCGTTATTGCCAGCCATAAAGATATTATTCCTTTTGTTCTTCTGATTGATGAACGCCCTGAAGAAGTGACGGATATGCAACGATCAGTTAATGCGGAAGTCATAAGCTCAACTTTTGATGAACCTTCTGAAAGACATGTTCAGGTCGCCGAAATGGTGATCGAAAAGGCAAAAAGGCTGGTGGAACATAAAAAGGATGTTATTATTCTGCTGGATAGCGTAACAAGACTTGCGCGTGCCTATAATTCTGTTATGCCGCCGAGCGGAAAGATTCTTTCCGGAGGAGTTGATTCAAATGCTCTACAGCGGCCGAAACGTTTTTTTGGCGCGGCCAGAAATATTGAAGAAGGTGGAAGCCTTACTATTATAGCAACCGCTCTGGTTGATACAGGAAGCCGGATGGATGAAGTCATTTTTGAGGAATTCAAGGGCACGGGCAATATGGAAATTCAATTAGATAGAAGACTTTCTGATAAAAGATTATTCCCTGCGATTGATATAAAGAAATCAGGTACCCGCAAAGAAGAGTTGCTGCTGGATGAAGAGACTCTTAACCGTGTCTGGATATTAAGAAAACTCCTTTCCTCATTAAATCCTTCAGACAGTATGGAATTTTTACTTGAAAAAATGGGCAGAACAAAAGATAATAAAAGTTTTTTAAATTCAATGAATTCATAATAAGGGAATATAAAAAATGAAAGCTGACATACATCCTAAGTACTTTGATACTACTATTAAGTGTGCATGTGGAAATGTGATTGAAATCGGTTCAACAAAATCAGATATACGGGTTGAAATCTGTTCAAAATGCCATCCATTTTTTACAGGTAAGCAGAAACTCATTGACACAGCCGGTAGAATTGAACGTTTCCGCAAAAAATATGGAAAATTTCAGAAGTAACTTACGTTAAACTTAACTTGTGCGTAGTTGATGAGGAATTTAACCGAGTCGGGGCATTTTGGAATTCGCCTTTTCTCGGTTATTATCGTTACAGACCAATTAATAAAATAACAGGCATCCTTCACGACAAGTCAAAAGTAATTTGCACTTTGTTGATCTTGTATTTTGGCAGTAAAATTTGAAAATAGAAATTGGAAATTGGGAAAAATACTAAGATGTAGATGAGTTACTTAATTTCAAATTTCCAGTTTCGACATCGGCATTCAATTCGATAATACACGCTTTTTCGAAAAAAGTGTAAACTGGTGAATGAAGGATGCCAAATAACATTAATATATTTGGTAAGAATTTATGTTTAATAAGCTAAAAGGGGTTGAAAACCGCTTTTTAGAATTGGAAGAATTATTGGGTAATCCCAAAATAATTCAGGACCGGGATTTATACCAGAAGTATAGCCAGGAACATGCTGAACTTAACAAGATTGTATCGGTTTACAGAAATTACAAACAGATAATAGAAGAGCTTGAGGACAGCAGCGAATTGCTGAAGGATGCCGACTCTGAAATAAAAAAATTAGCACGGGAAGAAGTTAACTCATTAAGTACTGAAAGGGAGAAGCGGGAAAAAGAGCTTAAAAAGCTGCTTATTCCTAAGGATCCGCTCGATGTAAAAAATGTATTAATTGAAATAAGAGCCGGGACAGGAGGAGAGGAGGCAAGCCTGTTTGCAAATGATCTGTTCAGAATGTACAGCAGATATGCTGAAAACAGATCCTGGAAGGTTGAGATCATGAATCATCATACAATGGGCGCAGGTGGTTTAAAAGAGATTGTAGCGATGATCCATGGTAAAGGAGCATATAACCGCTTTAAATATGAGAGCGGTACTCATCGTGTCCAGCGTGTCCCTACAACTGAAACTCAAGGAAGAATACACACCTCTGCGGTTACAGTGGCGGTTTTGCCAGAAGCGAAAGAAGTTGAAGTCCATATTGATCCAGGTGAAATTAAAGTTGATGTATATCGTTCAAGCGGACCAGGAGGTCAATCTGTAAATACTACCGATTCAGCCGTGCGTATTACTCATCTGCCAACAGGCCTTGTTGTTACTTGCCAGGATGAAAAGTCACAATTAAAAAACAAAAATCGGGCCATGAAGGTTTTGCGCGCCCGTCTTCTTGACAGTAAGATCAGAGAACAAAATGAAAAGAGGTCGGAAGAACGAAAAAGCCAGATAGGAAGCGGGGATAGAAGTGAAAGGATAAGAACATATAACTTTCCACAGGGCAGGGTAACAGACCACAGGATCGGACTTACCCTTTACAAACTGGAAAGTATTATGCAGGGAGATATGGATGATATAATTGACCAACTTACAACATTTTATCAAACTCAGGCATTACAGAATGCAGAATCAGTCAAACTCAGAGTTTCCTGAATGGACAATAATTAAACTCCTCGATTGGACTACTTCGTATTTTAAATCCCACAATATTGACAGCCCAAGATCAACCTCTGAAATACTCCTGGCGCATACATTAGGCTTAAAAAGGATAGATTTGTATTTGCGCTATGATCAGCCGCTTACTCTCGATGAACTTTTGCTGTTCAAAACATATATAAAAAGGAGAATTAACAGGGAACCGGTTGCATATATCGTGGGCACCAGAGAGTTTTGGTCTATGGATCTATCTGTGACAAAGCATGTACTGATTCCACGCCCTGAGACAGAATGCCTTGTTGAGTCAGCGCTTTCACTTCCGGAATTGGGTCCTGGGCCAAAGCGTATTTTAGAGCTTGGTACAGGTTCCGGCGCAATAACACTGGCGCTTGCATCTGAAAGGCCGGAGTATATCTATTTTGCATCTGATAGTTCAGATAAAGCTGTTAAACTGGCATTTATGAATGCAAAACTTCATCGTCTTGATGGAAAAATAAATTTTTTTACCGGAGATTGGCTTGAGCCGTTAAAAAATACCGGACAGTTGTTTGACATGATTATATCCAATCCTCCTTATATCAGGACGTTGTCCATACCCGAACTCCAGCCTGAGATATACAGATATGAGCCCATTAGGGCTCTTGACGGTGGTAAAGCCGGACTGGACCCAATTAAAAAAATTATCTTTGAAGCTCATGCCTTCCTTGTACAAAAGGGAATACTTTTGCTGGAGATAGGACATGATCAAAAAGATCAGATTAAAAAAATTATAGATGATTGTGGGAATTATGAAAATGTTGTCTTTAAAAAAGACTACAGTGCTCATTATAGAATGGTTTGTATGAGGAAAAAATAAAAAACTATTGCAGAGCATTATAATATTTGTTAATTAAAAAACAGTGCTTAAAGTGAGCTAAAGTGCCTAAAATGCCTAAAGTTGTGGTACGCCTTCGGCGTGCTAATTGATAACATAGGAATAGAAACCCGTTACACTTTCTTATGCATTAATAACTCAAGAAATCTTTATATAAAATGGCAGAATACCTTAACTTTAGGCATTTTAATATACTTTAGCTCACTTTAGGCACTTAATTTAAACAGGTTGTATATAATATCACACGCCTTTGGACCTTTTCCCTGGTGCTCCGCATGGCGGAGTCGGAAATGGGGATGATGAAGGCGAAAGAATAACCATTATAAAAGGGGAAAATTATGTCTTATATCACAATGAAGGAACTCCTTGAGGCAGGAGTACATTTCGGTCATCAGACAAAGCGCTGGAATCCCAAGATGAAACCTTATATCTTTGGGGCAAGGAACGGTATCTATATCATAGATCTTCAGAAAACCGTTCGTATGTTTAAAAATGTATATGACTTTATAGTCGATTTGGCTGCAAATGGCGAGTCAATCCTTTTTGTAGGAACCAAAAAGCAGGCGCGCGAATCTATTTATGAAGAGGCCAATAGATGCGAGATGTTCTATGTCCATAACAGATGGCTTGGCGGAATGCTTACAAATTTTCAGACAATAAAACAGAGTATCGACCGCCTTGATTATCTCAATAATATAATAAATGATGGATCAATTAACCTTTTCCCCAAAAAAGAAAGGTTGAAACTTCAAAAGTCCCGGGTAAAACTTGACGACGTACTTGGCGGAATCCGTTCCATGAATAAGCTTCCTGGTGCTATATTTATTGTTGATCCCAAAAACGAGGCAATTGCAGTTCGTGAGGGAAAACGGCTGAAGATTCCAATTATTGCTATTGTTGACACCAATTGTGATCCAGACGAAATAGATTACATTATACCGGGCAATGATGATGCTATTCGGGCGATAAGACTGATTTCATCCAGAATTGCTGAAGCTTGTATTGAGGGAAAACAGCGCTTGTTGGAAAAACAGCAGGCTGAGGCCGATAAAGAGATAGAGGATGAAGCCGAAGGTTCACCAGTAGATTCAGAGTTAAAACCCGGTGAAAGAAAGATTATTGCAGACGGTTCTAAGGGACCTGTCGTCGAGATAATCAGAAAAACAGCTCCCATAGCTTCTTTAGAAACCTCAGATGATAAAGAGAGCGAAAAATCAGGAGAAACTACTGAAGCAAAGGATATAGGAGAATAATAATGACGGCAATAAGTGCTATAATGGTTAAACAGCTCCGTGAAAAGACCGGAGTCGGAATAATGGATTGTAAGGAAGCGCTTTTACAGAGCAATGGCGATATAGATAACGCAGTCGATTTTTTAAGAAAAAAAGGGTTGGCAACAGCGCAGAAAAGGGCCGGAAGAGCTATGAGCGAAGGATTAATCCAACCTTATATCCATATGGGCGGCAAGCTGGGAGTGCTGGTTGAGATAAACTGCGAGACCGACTTTGTTGCAAAGAATGATGACTTTAAAGAATTTGCTAAAAATATAGCTATGCATATAGCGGCAACCAATCCTGTTGGAATCGCATCCAATGATGTGCCGGAGGAAGTCATAAATAAAGAAAAGGAAATATATCGTGCTCAGGCCATTGAATTGGGTAAACCCGAAAACGTGGTAGACAAAATAGTTGAGGGAAAACTAAACAAGTTTTATAAAGATAACTGCCTGTTAAATCAGGCATACGTGCGTAATCCGGATGTGAATATATCGGATCTTTTAAATGATCTGATTGCAAAGATGGGCGAGAACATAACAATTAAACGTTTTGTAAGATTTCAGATAGGAGATTCATAAGCCTTGACACTTCCTCGATACAACAAGGTTTTGTTAAAATTAAGCGGTGAAGCTCTTATGGGCGATCAGAGTTTTGGTATCAGCACGGAAGTTATAAAATATGTGGCTGAAGAAGTTCGCTCGATATTTGATTTGGGGATTCAAATAGCTATTGTTGTCGGCGGCGGGAATATTTTCAGAGGGATTGCCGCCAGTTCATTTGGAATGGATAGAACTTCTGCTGACCATATGGGAATGCTGGCAACAGTAATCAACAGCCTCGCATTGCAGGACGCACTTGAAAAGAAAGGTGTACCGACACGCATCCAGTCTGCAATATCGATGCATGAGGTGGCTGAGCCTTATATTCTGCGCAAAGCTATTCGCCATCTTGAAAAAGGACGCGTCGTTATTTTTGCAGCAGGTACAGGGAATCCCTATTTTACCACGGACACTGCTGCGGTTTTAAGAGGTCAGGAGATTCATACAGAGATTTTGCTGAAAGCCACCAAGGTTGCAGGCCTGTATGATTCAGATCCTGTTGTAAACAAGGACGCCAAGTTTATTAAAAAAATCACTTATATAGAAGTTTTGGAAAGGCAGCTCAAAGTCATGGATATGACAGCTATCTCTCTCGCTATGGAAAACCAGCTTCCTCTTGTGATTTTTGATATTAAAAACAAGGGAAATCTCAGAAAAATAGTATGTGGAGAGGAAATCGGAACCAGGATAAACAATTAAGAATAAGTGCCTAAAGTGAGCTAAAGTGCCTAAAATGCCTAAAGTTAAGGTATTCTGCTTATTTTAAATATATGTTGAGAAAAAATGAGTTATCAATTAGCACGCCGAAGGCGTACCATAACTTTAGGCACTTTAGCTCACTTTAGGCATTTTAGGCACTTCAAACTCTATCTCACTTTATTTTTGGTCGAAGTTGGAAGCACCTCTAAAAAGTGTAAACTATCAAATGAAAGATGTCGATTATATGCTGGAATCCATATATAAAGAAACAAAAGAAAATATGGGCAAATCAATTGCCGCCCTTAAAAAGGATTTAAATAAAGTCAGGACTGGCCGTGCTTCTCTTTCTTTACTTGATGGAATATTTGTTAATTATTACGGCACCCGGACTCCAATTAACCAGATGGCCTCGCTCTCAGTTCCTGAAAGTCGCCTTATTATAATACAGCCCTGGGATGTTACCGTAATAAAGGAGATTGAAAAGGCAATATTTAAATCCGAGCTGGGCCTCACTCCTTCAAACGATGGTAAGATTATTCGCATATCCATTCCAGCGCTTACCGAAGAAAGACGTAAGGAACTTGTAAAAATAGTACGAAAAATTTGTGAAGACTATAAGGTGGCTGTACGCAATATCAGACGCGATTCAAACGAACTGATCAAAGGTTTAAAAACCGATGGCGATATTTCGGAAGATGACGCTTTCAAAGCACATGACCAGATCCAGAAGATAACGGATGAACAAATCAAGCTTATAAATGACGACATTTTTAAAGAAAAAGAGAAAGAGATCATTGAATTCTAGCGAGTCTTCCTATGATATTGATCCAGCGAGTCTCCCCTGTCATGTTGCAATCATTATGGATGGTAATGGGCGTTGGGCAAAAAAGCGTATTTTAAATCGAATTGAAGGACATAAAAAGGGCGCTGAAGTTGTTCGAGCTATTGTTAGAACCTGTCGTGAGACAGGTATTTCCATCCTGACTTTATATGCTTTTTCCACTGAGAACTGGCAGAGGCCAAAGACAGAAATCTTTGCTCTTATGACTCTCCTGAAAAATTTCCTTGAGTCAGAGCTGAAAGAGATGTTGGATAATAATATCCGCCTCAATGCCATTGGACAGATAGAGAAGCTGCCGGAAAATGTTCAGCAGGTACTGCACAAGACAATGGCACTAACAAAAAAAAATAACGGTTTGATGCTTAATCTTGCATTGAGTTATGGAGGTCGTGCCGAAATAGTCAGGATGGTCAGGGAAATAGCGATAAAAACAAAAGAAGGCGACATTGATCCTGACTTCATAACGTCCGAACTTGTATCTGATTTCCTTTATACAAAAGGAATTCCCGATCCTGATCTGCTTATAAGGACAAGCGGTGAAATGCGCATAAGTAATTTTCTTTTGTGGCAAATTGCGTACACTGAAATTTTTGTTACAAAAACTTTATGGCCCGATTTTAGCAAACAGGAGTTTTTGGAAATTCTAAAACACTATCAGCACCGTGAACGCAGATTCGGAAAAGTTTAAAACACAATAAATAATTTAGGGATTTAGGGATCAAAATCAACACAATACCTTTAATTCCTAAATTTCCCAATTTCTAAATTCGTAATTAAGCGATATGCATTTAAAACGTTGGATTACAGGCATTATATCCACCCCTTTTCTTTTTTTGATTATTTACAAAGGGGGGGCATTATTCGCTGTTTCACTAAGCATAATATGCGTTTTAGCTCTGCTCGAATATTTTCGTATTGTTTTTAATACAAAAGGTAAAACAATATCGGGCATTATCTTGCTTCTATCAATATTTGTTGGACCCGTCATTATGTGGGCGGCTTATAAAAACGCATTAGATCTTATTATAATCATAGTCGCTTTTAATCTAATTATTTCCGGCCTGTTTACCCTTACACAGTTTAAATCCGATCCGTTCATAATTGAGAATTTTACAAAACAGGTTCTGGGGATTATTTATATTCCCATATTACTTTCCTTTCTGATTCTGATCCGTAACGGAGCGGACGGAATGCTCTGGATATTTTTCCTTTTATTTGTTGTTTTTGCCGGTGATATCGGTGCATTTTATATAGGTTCTTATTTTGGCAGGCACAAGCTCTGTCCTTCAGTAAGCCCCAAAAAAACAATAGAGGGTTCAATTGGGGGGCTTTTTTCAAATTTGGCCGTCGGATTATTTTTTAAGTGTTTTTTTCTTTCTAACTTATCATTGGGAGCAAGCATCCTTTTATTCCTCTTTATTGGTATCGCGGGTCAGGTGGGCGATCTGTTTGAATCAGCACTAAAGCGTTCCGCTGATATTAAGGATTCCGGTTCATTACTGCCGGGACACGGCGGCATACTGGATCGTATAGATGCCCTTCTGTTTGCCGCTCCCGTGGCATATTTTTTTAAAGAATTTATGTAAGCGTGCATATGCAGCACCTGTAAAAGCTTAAATGCTGGAAAATAGCTTTATATGCTACCGGTTTTCCAGTGAATGGTTACGAATTTATATTTTGTTAATTATATATGAAAAATCTTTCAATACTCGGATCTACCGGATCCATAGGACGTAATACTCTCAAGATTGTAGAAATGTTTCGTGACCGCTTTAAAGTCAAAGCTCTTGCTGCGGCCAATAATGTTGAATTATTAGCCAGACAGATTGAAACATTTCATCCTGAGATAGCGGTGGTTTTTGATGAAAACAGAGCTTTAGAATTGAAGAATATACTTCCGGCAGGGACTGGCGTTGAAATATTGCATGGTGAAGATGGCTACAGGGCGGCAGCTACTTATGATTCTGTAGAAATGGTTGTAACCGCAATGGTAGGAGCTGCAGGATTGATGCCTACCCTGGCTGCAATTGAAGCTGGAAAGAACGTTGCACTGGCCAACAAAGAAACCCTTGTAATGGCTGGTGAAATCGTTGTAAAAAAAGCAGCGGAAAAAGGTATAAGCATACTTCCCATAGATAGCGAACATAGTGCTGTATTCCAATGTATTGCCGGCCACCGCAGAAAAGATATGAACAAGATACTACTGACGGCTTCAGGCGGTCCATTCTTGAACAAGCCGGCGAATGAATTTGTCTCGATAAAACCAGAGGAGGCTTTAAATCATCCTACATGGCAGATGGGCAAAAAAATCAGCATAGATTCAGCTACTCTTATGAACAAGGGGCTTGAGGTAATTGAGGCAAAACATCTTTTCGGAGTATCGCATGATATGATTAAGGTTGTGATTCATCCTCAAAGCGTGATTCACTCAATGGTTGCATATAGAGATGGGGCGGTTATTGCTCAATTAGGCATACCGGATATGAGGGGAGCCATAGCATATGCGATATCTTATCCGGAACGTCTTGCGCTTAAGCAACCGATTCCGGATTTTGTAAATATTGGGTCGCTTACCTTTCAGCAGCCTGACTTAACAAAGTTTCCATGCCTTGCTCTGGCTTTTAAAGCCTGTGAAACAGGTGGAACAATGCCTGCGGTTTTAAATGCATCAAATGAAGTAGCGGTGGAGGCCTTTCTGGATAAACGCATTGCATTTACCGATATCCCAGAGTTAATAAAAAATACAATTGAGAAACATTCATCTGTCAAAGATCCAGCCTTATCTGATATCCTTGAAGCTGATAAGTGGGGTAGAAAAACAGTTGAAGAGCTGATAAGCTGGTAAGCTCAACAGCTTACAATAGGAACTATTGTAATTATGAGTACAAGTATATTTGCATTTATAATAGTATTAGGAATACTTATATCATTTCATGAACTCGGCCATTTCCTTGTTGCCAGGTTGTTCGGAGTAGGGGTAGAAAAATTTTCCATAGGATTCGGCCCCAAGATATTCGGCAAAAAAATAGGCAATACCGATTATTGCGTTTCGGCAATCCCCCTTGGCGGTTTTGTAAAAATGGTAGGTGAGGATCCAAATGTTGATGTCAGCCCTGATGATATATCTGTTTCTTTTACCCACAAGCACGTCTTAAAACGAATTTTAATTGTTGCTGCCGGCCCTTTCTTTAATCTTTTCCTCGCAATGATAATTTTTTTTGGAATGTTCCAGATTCATGGAACTTTCATTTTAGAGCCTTCCATAGGAGAGGTTAAAGAGAATAGCCCGGCTTCTACAGGAGGGCTGAAAACAGGCGATAGAGTAATAGCTATTAATAAAATTCCCATTGAGAGATGGGAGGACTTGGCGAAAATTATTTCTGAAAGCAATGGAGAGGAACTTGTATTACATATTCAGAGAAACGAATCTGTAATTGTCGCAAATGTTAAGCCTGAAGTGATAACTTCCAAAAATATTTTTGGCGAGGATTTTCAGCGTTATGTTATTGGTATTACATCTTCTGGAGATGGTTTTTCAAAAAAAATGAATTTTTTCCAGGCCTTTTCAGAGAGCATAATACAGACCTATAACATTTCAAAGTTAACCATAGTTAGTATTGTAAAGCTGATTCAGGGTGCCATCTCGACAAAAACTCTGGGCGGTCCGCTTATGATCGCACAGATGGCTGGACAACAGGCCAAAGAGGGAATATCAAACCTGTTGTTTTTTATAGCACTGCTTAGTATTAATCTTGCCATAATCAATTTTCTGCCTATACCTGTTCTGGATGGAGGTCATCTGGTTTTCTTTTTTATTGAGGCGGCAACAGGACGTCCTGTAAATGTTAGATTTCGTGAAATTGCCCAGCAGGCAGGTATCTTTTTGTTGATTATGCTCATGATTTATGTGTTTTATAATGACATAACACGCATGTTTTTTAGTTAAATGATAACGGTTTACGGTTTACGGTTCACGGTTCACGGTTGATCAAAACATAAAACCGTTAACTGTAAACCGGCAACCGTAAACCGACAACCGTAAACTGTTATTATTATGCCTAATAGACTGGAAATAACATTAAAATCCGATTTGTTTGATGCCGAGGGCGAAGGTATTCGACAGAAGGCAACACATTACTTTGGAATCGATATTTCAAGTGTAAGGACAGTTCATATAATTACTATTGATGCCAACCTGTCGGATGATCAATTGAAGAAAATACAGACAGAGGTTTTTACAAATCCTGTAACGCAAATTTCTTCTTTTGAGCCTTTGCCTGTTGAATTTGACTGGACTATCTGGGTCGGCTACAGGCCTGGAGTTAAGGACAACCCGGGCAGCACTGCGGTTGAAGCAGTGGAAGATATTCTGGGAGTAAACTTCGGCCAGGGAGAGTCCGTATATACGTCAAAGCGTTTTTGCCTTAAAGGCAAGGGTCTTACTGCCGATGACACGGATAAAATTGCCGGCGAGCTTCTGGCAAATGATATCATCCAGCAATGGAAGATTTTTTCAAAAGATGATTGGGATCCTGAGACAGGGATCGGCATTATAATTCCAAAGGTCAAGCTTAACCACATACCTACAGTTACTACAATTCCGATAGACAGCGATTCAACGCTAAAGCAAATCAGTGATGAACGTAATCTGGCTTTGAATCCAAATGATATACCAATTATAAGGAAATATTTTTTAGAAGAAAATGTTCAGGCAGCGCGTGCAAAAGTCGGGCTCTCAGACCCTACAGATATTGAACTTGAATATATTTCTCAGGCCAGAAGCGACCATTGCAATCATAATACTTTCCGAGGGCTGTTCAGTTACCATGATCTTGCAGCAGATAATTTAGAACTTGTGGATAATCTTTTTAAAACCTGCATTGAAACTCCTACCTTGACATTAAAGGAAAGAAAATCCTGGGTTGTATCTGTTTTGTGGGATAATGCAGGGGTGGGGCGTTTTGACCAGGATCATCATTATGTTATTACCGGAGAAACGCATAATTCTCCGTCCAATATGGAAGCATATGGCGGGGCTATAACCGGCATAGTAGGAATATACCGTGACCCCATGGGTACCGGCAAGGGGTCAAAACTGATTATGGGCAGCTACGGCTATTGTGTGGGGCACAGGGATTATAAGGGAAATCTCAAACCCCGCCTGCACCCGAGACGGCTTTTAGATGGCGTTATAGAAGGAGTAAGAGACGGCGGCAACAAAAGCGGGATACCAACACCCTTTGGTCAGGTTTTTTTCCATCATGGCTACATGGGAAAATGCCTGGTTTTTGTAACAGCACTTGGTATCATGCCTGCTATGGTAAAAGATGAACCATCGGAGCAGAAAGATATTTCTCCCGGCGATCTGGTTATCATGTGTGGCGGAAGGGTCGGCAAAGATGGAATTCATGGTGTGACCGCTGCATCAGAAACTTTTTCCGAGCATACTCCTGCCGGCCATGTCCAGATCGGCGACCCTTACACCCAGAAAAAAATGCATGATTTCCTCTTAGAGGTACGTGATGAAGGGCTTATAGCATTTATTACCGATAACGGCGGTGGAGGGCTTTCATCATCAGTAGGTGAATCAGCAATGTTCTCAAATGGATGTGATATCCAGCTTGAAAAAGTTCCTTTAAAATATGAAGGCCTTGATCAGTGGGAGATATGGATTTCAGAATCCCAGGAACGCATGACCGTGGCTGTAAGGCCGGAAGATTTAAAACGCTTTCTTGAACTTTCAAAAAAACATGCTGTAGAAAGCACGGTTATAGGAATTTTTACCGATACCGGCAAGCTTCATATTTCTTACAATAATAAAACCTGTGCATATATTGATCTGGATCTGCTTTCTTCTGGTTTCCCTCAGTGGAAGTTTGATGCGCACTGGCAGCCTCCTGATAAACGAGGACTGTTTGAGCCGGTTTTAAGGGAGCCGGTTGATTACGAAATTTTACTGAAAGATATTCTTGCGCGTCCCAATATATGCTCCAAAGAATGGATTACCAGGCAGTATGACCATGAAGTCCAGGGCACAAGCGTAATAAAACCTCTGGTCGGCACCGGTCGAGACGTTAACAGTGATGCAGTTGTTTTAAGGCCGGTGCTTGATTCTAACAAAGGTCTTGCTTTTTCCCAGTCTCTGCTGCCCACTTATTCGCTTATTGACGCCTATCATATGACAAGCTGTACCATTGACGAAGCCGTGCGCAGGCTTATAGCTGTTGGGGCAAATTTTGAATATATAGGCGGCGTGGATAATTTCTGCTGGCCGAATATTCAATATGATTCGGAAAATAATCCTGACGGTAGATTCAAGGCCGCGCAACTGGTCCGTTCATGCCGTGCTCTTCGGGATATTTGCCTGGCATATGAAATCCCACTTCTTTCAGGCAAAGACAGTATGTATGTTGATGGTTATCTTCCGGGCCGTTATGGTGAGACACATAAAGTCTCCGCACTTGAGACCCTCCAGTTTTCAGCAACATCCGTCATAGATGATATAACTAAATGCATTACAATGGACAGTAAGATGCCCGGTGATCTGATTTATGTCCTTGGAACTACCGGAAACGAGTTGGGGGGGTCTGAGTATTACGAGCATTTTGGATATACCGGCCTTAATGTTCCCAGGGTCAAGCCTGATCAGTTTGCGCCTGTTTACAAGTCTCTTGGCTATGCCGTTGGCAGAGAAATTGTGGCGTCCGCACATGGTATATACCGCGGCGGCATGGGCGTTCATCTTGCTTTGACCGCAATGGGCGGCAACCTTGGGATGGAAGTTGATCTTGCAAATGTGCCGGTTGATAATATTGATCGTAATGACAAAATATTATTTTCCGAATCTGCCGGACGATTTATTGTAAGCATTGATCCTCAGCATAAGGAGCTTTTTGAAAATATTTTCAAAGACCTTCCATGTGCCTGCGTTGGAAAAATAACCGGAAGACCGGATTTTGTTGTAAAGGGTATTGATAGCAAAATTATTATATCGGTCAGCGTTAATAGCCTTAAGACCGCATGGAAAGAGCCATTCAAGGATCTTTAAAAAGTACATCCGCTTAAGGTGCAATACATTCAAACCATGAAAAACTCTCGCATAACATATCATAAAGAAAGAACTCGCCGTGAATTTAAAGCTATTATTGTAGTTAAGCGAAATATTATAGAAAAATACATAATCCTGTCAGGTTCTTTCTTAATGATATTTAATGCGTTCAAACAGTTTCCTGATTTGAATGTATTGCACCTTAAGCTCCTTCGTATATTTAGTGTTTGTCAGAATAATATTCCGAGTTAAAGCGGAGAAGATAATATGAGCAAAGTAAATGCACTTGTACTTGCCGGATACGGCTTAAATTGTGATCATGAAACAGCCTATGCCTTTGAACTGGCTGGCGCAAAAGCTGTCCGGGTTCATATAAATTCGCTTATTAATGGAGATGTAAAGCTTGAAGATTTTCAAATCATGGTTTTTGTCGGAGGGTTCAGTTGGGGAGATGATCATGGCGCAGGTGTTATTCAGGCTGTACGCCTTAAAACAAATCTTGGAGAGAAGCTGAAAGAATTTATTGATAATGGTAATCTTGTACTTGGGATATGCAATGGGTTCCAGACTCTTGTAAACCTCGGGCTTTTACCTGGTTTTAATCATGATTACAGTAAGCGGTCGGTGGCACTTACATTTAACGATTGCGGAAATTTCAGGGATGACTGGGTAAACCTGACAGTAAATTCCGCATCACCCTGTATATTTACAAAAGGCATGTATTGCCTGGAACTCCCCATCAGACACGGGGAAGGAAAATTCTATTCAGATGAGTCCACCATAGAGCGCCTTGTAAACACTAACCAGGTTGTAGTTCAGTATTCCATGCCGGACGGAGAACTTGCAAACAGCGCTTTCCCATACAATCCAAATGGATCAGCGCTTGACATAGCAGGAATATGTGACCCAACCGGCAGAATTTTC
>JAFDFV010000505.1 GCA_019309665.1 Deltaproteobacteria bacterium
CGGATGGGAGTGCTTCCAACGACATATTGCAGGTCAAACCATGTTGTGCCTGTAAGCAATAATGCATCCGGAAAAGAGGGCTTTGTACTCTGCAACCCTTTTGATTGGGACCTCATGAACAATTTGATGAGATTGCCGGGTATCGACAAGAAATTCGAACTCATGATAACGGAACCAGGCAATATTGATTCGTTGTTCGAGCATGACAAACCAGCGGGGTCCAAAACGACTTTTCCGATCAAAGAGAGAAGGAAAGCTGCAGGATTTTTTTCAAAATCGGAAATCAAAGAAAAACCGGTTATCCATATTTCCAATATCCTTCTTGGCAAGGCGGTAAAAGAAAGAGCCAGTGATATCCATATAGAACCTAAAGAGGTTGACACTGTAGTTCGGTTCCGGGTTGATGGGGATTTAAACTGGGAGCCATGGATTATATCAAAAAACCGATCCAAAAGGAAATATTGCTGCTGAGAGTTGAAAGAGCGCTGGGAGACCGTAGCAGTTAACTTCCTTACCGTTCGTGGGTTTCCCCCGCTTCCTGCGCCTTTGGGCATGAATTATCTATCAATCTTGTAATATATATCTGCTTCGATTTCATCTTCTTTGGTAAAGGTACGTGAACCAATGGTTCTATACATCTTTAGACCGTCCAGGGCCGGGTTGATAACTCCACTTATAACTACAGCAGCCTTTTCCGCCTCGCCCTGATCTTTAAGCACTATCATATTTCTTCCAAAAATGACTAGTTCTTTGATTTTATCAATAAGCTGATCAAATTTGACAAACATTATATTATTGTTCTTATCGGTTAACCCTTTATTGACAGCCAGAAAATCTCTGTCAGTAGTAATGTTGTCACCATTTTTGTAAGTACTGATTATATCCTTTATCAACAGATGGTTAATCGATACTATACAAAAGCCATTGAAAAAGGCATAAGCGGGCTGCACATCATTTCCAAAGGGCAACATAATATAGTTTATCTTTATATCGTTGAATTCTTCTTTCTGCAGAACCATTCCCGATTTCTGCGTTACTGAGTCCATGAGCTTTGCCGTTGTATCCTGGTTTGCTGTTTCCACAAAAAAAGTTAATTTAGGGATTGGGAAAAGCCCTCCTGTATTAATATCTGTCAGAATCAGACCAAACTGATTGCCAAAAGCCTGAAATACTTCATCGAAGCTGACACCAATTTCTTTTTCAAGACTGGTTTTCATAGATTCTTTTTCTTCATCATTCAGATATTGATTTTCAAAATATATATCCCAAAACGACTTAAGATACATATTATTTGCCCAGTAATAGACGAGGGTATTGTCCGGTACAAACTGCAAAGTTTTGTTTTCCTCAGGTTCAGAACAATATGCTTTAGCATAAACCGGTTCCAAACCTTTTTTGTCAATCATGACCAGTCTTCTGCTCTGCAACAGATCGCTGCCGTCATCGTATGACGCATATCCGATTGCTTTCAAAGCTTTAAAAGCGGCTAAAGAACGTTCCATATCAGAAAATTTTTCTTCTTTGATAATTAGCCGCGAAATATTAAGGATACTCTCATACATCTTTTTAGTATTGTTATAGACAAATGTTTTAGTTCCAGAGAAGGCAAGTTTACTGCGTAAATTCCGGTAGTATTCGTTTTGATCCAGAGAAGGTTGCTGGTTTTTCCTGAGATCAAGACAGTTTTTAATAGCCTGCCGGTCAAGAGTGGCAACCAGCAGACCGTCAGCCAGGGAATAATGAACGGTAATATCGTAATCCAGCTCAAAACTCTTAATCTCGTATCCAGCATAGACCTCGGTTTGAAATTTCAGGTTTTTCGTAAAAATCCGGCTGACAAACTCAACAAGTTCGGCGCTGGATTTAGGGCGGGAAATCAACACCAGGCTACCGAGGGCTTTCTTCCGAGGGCTTTCTTTAAACCTTCTGGTGTCAGGTGATCTATCTTAGGTGGTAAAACAGCCAATACTGTCTCCTGCCCAAAAAGTTCTTTAAACAACATACTGTCAAGGGTTGAAAGAACCGCTGATTTAGTTTTTTCATACTCTTCAATTGCCTTTATTGGCACTTCCAGATTCTGCATAACACCAGTCAAATCAATTTCCTTAAGCTTCTGTCCCAGTTTTCCCGATTTGAAACCATCAATACTTTTTTCAAGATTGACAAGCTCGACCATCAGCAGAGTGTCAGCCGGAAGCAGTTTAGCAGGTTTTACCTCTTTATGCGCTGGTTTTAATAAATAGGATGTTCCTATAGCGACTAAACCCAAAACCACAATAAAAATAATAACCTTTTTCATTTTACCTCTTCTCCCTCAATTGATTTAGCCACAAAAAGGCGCAAAATACACAAAAAGCAAAGACATACCAATGGATATGTCAAGACTTTTCGTTCAGGCACTAATTAGAAATTCTCGAAAAATCAAATATTTTATTATCCGAATCTGCAATTATGAAGTTTTGTATATTAAGTGCTTGATTAAATGTCAATTATTTATTAAATTTAAAATATAATAATTATTATTTAAAAAATAGTGAACGCTTACAGACTAATTGTTCGCGTAAATATTGGAGCATATATGCCAGAAATTTCGAGATTTTTCGGGATAATAATACGAATGTTTTATGATGAACATAATCCGTCAAAGCTTGAATTGTAAATTAGCGCCTGGCAAATTAAGCCGTTATCATTTACAGAAATTTGAAAACTCAAAAGTAACTTGTTAACAATTAGAGGTGGCGGGCATTTAAATTTAAAACGGCTGACTGTTTGAGCGTATTAGTGAGCATTAAGAAAAAAGAGG
>JAFDFV010000506.1 GCA_019309665.1 Deltaproteobacteria bacterium
AAAAAGGATATATCTTCATGAAAGGAATAATACTTGCCGGAGGTTCAGGCTCAAGGCTCTATCCGATTACCAGAGTTGTAAGCAAGCAGCTCCTGCCTCTTTATGACAAACCCATGATCTACTATCCCCTGTCTGTTCTCATGCTTGCTGAAATAAGGGATATACTGGTCATATCAACTCCTCAGGATCTTCCGCTTTTCAAAAAGCTTCTCGGTGACGGGTCCCAGTGGGGTTTATCTTTTTCCTATGCTGAACAACCACGTCCTGAAGGACTTGCACAGGCATTTATCATCGGCCGCAAATTTATAGGAAACGGCGATATATGCATGGTACTTGGCGACAACGTATTTTACGGTCAGGGACTTTCCGGGCAGCTAACAAAAACTGAAAACAAAAATAACGGCGCAACCGTCTTTGGATACTGGGTAAAAGATCCGCAAAGATACGGCGTAGTTGAATTTGACAGTTCCGGCAAGGCAGTCAACATAGAAGAAAAACCTGATAAGCCGAAATCAAATTATGCGGTCACCGGACTGTATTTTTATGACAACCAGGTACTTGATATCGCCGCCGGCCTTAAGCCTTCAGCAAGGGGTGAGCTGGAAATTACGGACGTAAACACGGCTTATCTTAAAATGGGAGAGCTTCACGTTGAAAGGCTTGGAAGAGGAATAGCATGGCTTGACACCGGAACTCATGAAACGCTTATGCAGGCATCCAATTTTATTGAAGCCATAGAAAACCGGCAGGGACTCAAGGTGGCTTGCGTTGAAGAAATAGCTTACAGAAAGGGCTATATTGATGCGAGCCAGGTGGAAAAACTTGCTCAACCTCTGCTAAAAAACAATTACGGTAAATATTTAATAGAAATGCTATGAATATTATTACTACATCACTTGAAGGCGTACTGATAATTGAGCCCAGGGTCTTTAAAGACAACCGGGGCTTTTTCATGGAAACCTACAATCAAAACAAATATCAAAAATCAGGAATTAACCGGCGTTTCGTCCAGGACAACCTTTCTTATTCCGTATTCGGCACTTTAAGAGGCCTTCACTTTCAGATCAGGCATCCCCAGGCAAAGCTTGTTCAGGTTATTACAGGTGAAATATTTGACGTGGCTGTTGATATCAGAAAGGGTTCGCCGACATTCGGCAACTGGACAGGTGTTGTTCTTTCGGAGCAAAACAAACGCCAGCTATTTATACCGGAAGGCTTTGCTCATGGCTTCTGCGTACTCAGCAAGACAGCACATTTTTCATATAAATGTTCGGATTTTTATGCCCCTGATGACGAAGGTGGAATAATATGGTCTGACCCGGACATAGGTATTAAATGGCCTGTTAAAGAACCTGTAATTTCGGAAAAGGATAAGCATTATGCGCGTCTGTGCGAGCTTCTTCCCGAACAACTCTGACGGCTTTGTAATTGGAAAAAAACCATGAAAATTCTTGTAACCGGCTCAAAAGGTCAGCTTGGACATGAACTTTTAATTCAGGGCAATAATTTGGGTTATGCAATATTACCCGCTGATCTTCCCGAGTTAGACATAACTGATAAGACTCAGGTTAAACACTGGCTGGAAAAATTTCAACCTTCTCTTGTTGTAAATGCAGCCGCATATACAAATGTTGATAAAGCAGAGACAGAACATAATCTTGCTTTTGCGGTAAACAGAGACGGCCCTGCCAATCTGGCCGAAGCCTGTGCAAAGTTTGAAATTCCGTTAATCCACATCTCAACCGATTTTATCTTTGATGGCAAAAAGCGCTCTCCCTATATAGAGACTGATCCGGTATATCCATTAAGTATTTACGGCAAAAGCAAACAAGAAGGAGAAAATGAGGTCCGGTCACGGTTAAAAAAGCATATTATATTGCGGACTGCATGGTTGTATGGGAGTTCGGTTCTCCAACCAGTGCGGCTGATCTAACTGATGCCGTACTTCAAATTATCTCCAGGATAAAAAAATACAATGGTGATATAAACTGGGGAACTTATCATTATTGTGGCATTGGAATAACAACATGGCACGGGTTTGCAAAAGAAATAATTAGCCTGGCAAGGCAGTATATCTCAATTAAAACAATAACCGTTAAGCCGATTTCGACTGCCGAGTATCCGACAAAGGCGACAAGGCCTTGTTTTTCCGCACTTGACTGCAAGCTTATAAAAAAGAACTTTGGGATAAGTATCAAGCCGTGGCAGGACAGCCTGAAAACCGTAATTCGCCAGTTATGTCAAAAAGAAACAGAAAAATAGAGCTTCTTGCGCCGGTCGGTAATTTTGAAAAGCTTGAAATAGCAATACACTATGGAGCAGACGCTGTTTACCTTGCAGGCAAGGAG
>JAFDFV010000507.1 GCA_019309665.1 Deltaproteobacteria bacterium
CAACATAACAAACAGTGAATCAGCTTCGTTTTCTTCTATCACCTGAAGCTTGATACAGTCATGGCCACAGGCCTTCAATGCTTTGAGCCGTAAATAACCATCAATCAGGATGAACTTATTATTTTCAGGAACCGCAAGTGCCGGGACGATTTGACCATAACGGGTTATGGAATTTGACATCTTTGCCAATGCCGCGGCATTTTTTATCCTGGTATGGGCGTAGCGTAAGTCCAAAAGGTGGAAGTCGATTTCCATGTGCGGAGTTTGTTTTTTCATACTGGCCAGTTTAACAGATATCCTGGTAAAATATATATAGTCCTATCTTTGCAATCAAAACAAAAACAACCCTATCCTACTGAAATTGCAGTTATTTCCACAATTAACTCGTCTGTCTTTGCAATCTTGTCACCCCGTACAGGAATAAGCAGTCACCCCGTACAGGAATAAGCATATATCTACCTGTTAATACAGTATTTTTTGCTGGTGACTCGTCTGTCTTTGCAATCAGGTTGTCAAGATCGACATGTCGTTTTCGGTTTCTTATCCGCTGTTGCTGCCGATTCTTTTGTACATAATCTTTTTGGCGAGCTCGATATTGTTTGCAATAATCAGGATTTTTTTCTCGCCAATTCTTCTGAGCATCTCTGCGGGCATCTCGGTAATCTTCATCCGATGCCAACTTCTTCCGGTTCCACTCTCTTTTTCTGGCTCGCTGGCACTCTTTTTTTGAGCAATATTCTTGGTTTGGAACTTGAGGACAAGGGGTAAACAGCTCACCACAATCCTTGTTCAGACAACGTTTGCGTTTTTGCATTTTACAGTCTCCTTGATCCAAGGTTGGTTCAAGAAGTATGTCGGTATTATCTTGTGAAAAGGTGCCGTTTAATGATAGAAAAATAAATATTGATAAAAAAGGTGGGAAAGAAAAAATTGATTAGAATCGGTGGAACAAAAAAATATGAAATTAAGAGAGGTGGGTCAGATTAAATTAGCAGAGGTGGGTCAATTCTGATTAGCGTTAAAGAAATAGCTCTTGAAATTATACCTTTATCTTTAAAAGAAGGTATTTGACCAAAAGCATTCTGGCAGATTTCTCCATCAGGAACAGATTCTTTTTTCTCTTTTTTTAATTATAGGAATTAATGATCGCAAGGCGTCATTTACTGAGTTCTCATCTGGAAAAAACTCAGCTACCTCCGGGGCGATGAATACAACATTTGTTCCTTTTTTGTATTTTTTAGAGTATTTGCCCCTTACGCCCTTGCTAAAATCATATTCTTCCAGCATATCCGGATCATTAGACATTACTTTCATAATATTTCCTTTCTTTTTTTGTTGCTTTTCTGGCACTAATAATCCTTATGTTGTCTCCTCTTTCAGTATGAACAACAACCAACATGCGATTATTATAGGACATTCCAATAAGAACCAGCCTTTTTTCATCGTTTGAATGTAAAGGATCATCTATTGTTAATGATAAAGGATCTTTAAAAGCGGTACATGCTTCTTCAAAAGATACACCATGTTTTCCCAGATTAGTTTTTGCCTTTTTAAGATCCCATTCAAATATTAACATTTATTGATTCCCAAATCCTGTTAATGTTTTTAATACATTAACAAAAGTATTAGACGAAGGCAAGGGCGTTTCCGTGAGCAAAGGTCTGAAGGGCTGGAGCGAAGCGTAAGGCGAGCCGCAGGCGAGAGTGACCAAAGGGAGCGACAACCCCGAGTGCAAAGCTGTGAGCCGACGAGCAGAAACAGCATATAAGGCCCGGTCTCTGGGTGAGTCAGCACCACATGACTAAGCCTCGGATTCAGGAGGTAGCGTAAATGCTGCGGTTGTGTAGCGAAAGTTCACATCTTCAGTAAACAGGCAGATTCATCTATGGGATTGAGAAATTTTATCATAATCATGCTGCATATAACCACAAATAAAGGTTTTGACGAGACATTAACTTTTTGATATCATAGCAAAAATTGGTTTAATTCATTATTCAAGCTTTGACACCATTTTTTTGACACCATTTTTTTGACACCATTTTTTTGATCATCAATTTAGATGGAAGCTTACTCCAGAAATAGAGATGGCAATTTTAAAGACCATTTTTAAAACAAAGCCATAATTTAATCATATAACGTTTTGATTTACAAAAGTAATCTTCAATGATATTAATATAATGTTCTAATGTTCGGTATTGATTGGGGCACAGAACCTTGAGCGGAAAAC
>JAFDFV010000508.1 GCA_019309665.1 Deltaproteobacteria bacterium
TCAACGAACAATACATTTCTCTACCCATCTTTGCGCCACGGACTTTAATTCCATTAGCTCATCATACTTATAAATATTAGAATTATCCCTGAAGAATTCAGGATGCAGAACATTTGTTTTGCTAAATTGCTGCAGCGCATAAAGCTTTGAGCCTTCAAGCCAATAACTTATATTATCAAAAATACTTTTATTAACCAAAGACTTAATGCAGGTAGTCCGGAACTCATAATCTATATTTGATTCCTTTATGATGCGTACACTTAAAAAAATGTCATCCGTGCTGGAATTGTCTTTTATTAATGGGGTGTAGTGTGAGGGATCTGTCTTTATATCCATTGCTATATAGTTTACAAGATCTTCGTCTATGAGCTTCCTTATTACTTCAGGCCTGCTTCCGTTTGTATCCAGTTTAACGGGATAATCCATAAGCCGGATCTTTTCACAAAACGATATAAGACCTTTTTGCAGCGTTGGCTCACCACCTGAAACAACAACTCCGTCCAGAAACCCCTTGCGGCTTCCAAGAAAATCAAATATCAGGTCTTCGCTCAAATAACCAGTGGATAGAGACCTCCCCTTTGCAAGTTCAGGATTGTGGCAATAAGGACAGTCAAAATTGCACCCGGAAAGAAAGATAACACAACTTATCTTTCCCGGATAATCAATTAAAGAATTCTTATGTAATCCACCTATAATCATAAAAACTTAAGCCACCTTCTTTGAGAAATCAGGGCTGAATGTTTTTCTCATATTAAACTCCGCCCTCTTTCCATTATTCCATTGTTTTACCGGTCTTAAATAACCCACAACCCTGGAGTATATTTCAGTCTCCTGATTACAGATTGAGCATCTCTCCTGTTTGCCGATCAGATAACCGTGAGATGGGCATACGCTGAAAGTTGGTGTAAGTGTAAAATAAGGCAGGCGGAAATTGGTTGCCACTTTCCGGATGAGACCCTTTACTGCTTCTATGTCACTCACCAGTTCACCGAGAAAAACATGAAGTACAGTCCCTCCTGTATATTTTGCCTGAAGCTGATCCTGAAGCATCAGTGTTTCGTAAATATCATCCGAATAGTTTACCGGAAGCTGGGTTGAATTTGTATAGTATGGATCACCCCCCTTTTTATAATCTTCCTCGTTTGCACAAATAATTTCAGGGAACTGTTTTTTATCAAGCATGGAAAGGCGATAGGATGTTCCTTCTGCCGGCGTTGCTTCAAGATTGAAAATATCACCTGTTTTCTCCTGTATCCCTGAAATCAGATCACGCATGAAATCCATTACTTTAAGAGAAAACTTTTGTCCTGAATCGCTTGCGATATCTTCCCCAATAAAATTTAAACAGGCCTCATTCATGCCTATAATTCCAATTGTGGAGAAATGATTCTTCCAGTACATGCCTAAGCCCTGTTTGATTTCTCTTAAATAAAACTTTGAATAAGGATACAAATCTCTGTCAGTAAATCTTTCAAGTATCTTTCTTTTTATCGACAGACTATCAACAGCTAACTGCACCTTTTCTTTTAAATCATCAAAAAATTCGCGTTCTTCTTTTGCAATGTATCCTATTCTCGGAAGATTAATTGTCACAACACCGATTGAACCGGTAAGTGGATTTGCTCCGAAAAGTCCTCCTCCTCTTTTTAACAGCTCCCTGTTGTCAAGACGCAGGCGGCAGCACATGGATCTTGCATCGTCCGGCGACATGTCTGAATTAATAAAATTTGAAAAATATGGAATTCCGTATTTGCCTGTCATCTTCCATATCATCTCAAGATTAGGATTATCCCAGTCAAAATCCTTAGTGATGTTATATGTTGGTATGGGAAATGTAAAAACCCTGCCCTTTGCATCGCCTTCCATCATTACTTCAGCAAATGCCTTGTTTGAAGGAACGTAAAGATCCATTGTAATATTTGTAAAAGGAGTCTGGAAACCCACACGCGTCGGGATGTTAATGTTAAAAACAAATTCCTGAAGAGCTTGCTTTACTTCAATATAATCTAAATTATCATAACGCACAAATGGAGCGAGAAGAGTGTCAAAATTGGAAATAGCCTGTGCTCCCGCAGCCTCACCCTGGAGTGTGTAGAAAAAGTTTACGATCTGGCCAAGAG
>JAFDFV010000509.1 GCA_019309665.1 Deltaproteobacteria bacterium
AAAGAAATCGGGCTTCGAGATGAGAATGACAGAAAAAGAGAAGTGGCGCCGATGAAACCGGCTGATGATGCGGTAATAATAGATTCTACCGATCTTTCCGCTAATGATGTGGTTGAGATGATGCTGGACTATATTCTTAACTAAAGTGCCTTAAGTGAGCTAAAGTGCCTAAAGTTGTGGTACGCCTTCGGCATGCTAATTGATAATCCAAAGCTGCAGAGTTTGCCATCTTATGTATTAATGACTCTGTTGATTTACTATCTTTTCAAAAAAATCTGCACAACATATAGTGCGTACATGGTAAATTGGCAACAATATATTGTGCTCTGTTTTTTAAAATTGGAGTAAATCAACAGAGTCATTAATGGCTTAAGGAATATATAAAATGGCAGAATTCCTTAACTTTAGGCATTTTAGGCACGTTAGCTCATTTTAGGCACTTCTATGTTATGTAATCCTACAGGTTGAAAAAAGTGTCAACTACTTTCGACCTATTTTGAAAGATGTCAAATTAATCGTTGTTTTTTGATAGTTAGTTTGTTATAAAAAAAAGGTTATGCTATTATTTAAATAGCAGTATTAAAAAATTGGTCAAGGGGGTATTTTGTTTCATGGATAATTCTTTAAAAAACGATTCAGCCGAACATCATCCTGGCGAGGAGGAATAAAGCTGTTGATGATAATACATCGGAAGATGTTCAGGGTGCCAGTGCCGGTATGGAAAATTTGATGGATATGTATGAAGAAAGCTTCAAGCGTTTTGCTGAAGGTGAAGTTGTTACCGGCAGAATAATATCAGTTGATAAGGATTATGTTCTCGTTGATATAGGATATAAATCAGAAGGGCAGATACGCATTAATGAATTTAAAGATGAAAAGGGTGAGATACACGTCAACATGGGTGACGATGTAGAAGTAATGGTTGAATTCTGGGATGAAGATGAAGAGCGTGTCATCCTCTCCAAAGAAAAGGCGGCCAAGGTTAAGGTTTGGGAAGAAATAAAGAAAACTTATGATGAAGATGGAACAGTTGAAGGCGTTATTTTAACTCGTGTAAAAGGCGGTTTTTCAGTTGATATAGGAGTTCAGGCATTTTTACCTGGCTCACAGGCGGATTTGAGGCCTATTCGCAACCTTGACGATTTGGTCGGTAAGAAATTAGAATTCAAAATGTTAAAGTATAACAGAAAACGAAGTAATATAGTTTTATCAAGGCGGGCTATTCTTGAGCATGAGCGTGAGGCTAAAAGGGCTTCAACCCTGGAAGCTATTCATGAAGATAAAGTTGTTGATGGAGTAGTAAAAAATATTACCGAATATGGTGTATTCGTTGATCTGGGCGGTGTGGACGGTCTTCTTCATATAACAGATATTTCATGGGGGCGTGTTAAACATCCATCTGAACTTTTTTCGGTTGGCGATAAGATAACCGTAAAGATTCTCAGCCTTGATATGGAGAGGGAAAGAGTATCTTTGGGCATGAAACAACTTGTCGAGGACCCCTGGCTGGCTGCTGTAGAAAAATATCCACTGGCTTCACGTATAACCGGGAAGGTTGTGAGTTTGACGGATTACGGAGCATTTGTTGAACTGGAAGAGGGTATCGAAGGCCTGATTCACGTTTCTGAAATGTCATGGACGAGAAAGATTCGCCATCCCTCCAAAGTTGTTTCTATTGGAGATATGGTTGATGCAGTTGTTCTGGATATTAAACCGGAAAACAGGCGTATTTCTCTTGGAATGAAGCAAGTTGTTCCAAATCCATGGGATGTAATCAGTGAGAAATATCCAACCGGCACAACTATTGAAGGCAAGATCAAGAATATAACGGATTTTGGGCTTTTTATCGGTATTGATGAAGGAATAGACGGCCTTGTACATATCTCCGATATTTCCTGGACAAAGCGTATTAAACACCCATCTGAGTTATACAAGAAAGGCGATGTGATTCAGGCTATAGTCCTTGATATCGAAAAGGAGAATGAAAGATTTTCTCTGGGTATCAAACAACTGCAAAGTGATCCCTGGAAAACTGTAGCAGAGCGTTATGTGGTCGGCAAGGAGATAGCGGGCACAGTTACTAATATTACCGATTTTGGAGTTTTTGTTGAACTTGAAGAAGGAATTGAAGGCCTCGTTCATGTATCTGAAATCAGTAAGGAAAAAATAAAAACTCCGGTCGGCAAGTTTGATGTAGGCGATGTTATAACTGCCAGGGTCATGAATATAAATAGTGAAGAAAGAAGAATAGGTCTTTCAGTTAAACGGCTTGAGGTTGATGATGAGCATGGTCTTCTAAGCGAATATGTAAACAACGCGAGGCCTGCAACTTCAACTTTTGGAGAAATTTTGCGTGAGAATCTTCAAGACAAGTTGAACGGGAATTAAACACATGAAATATGGTTCTTACACTTGCCTGTCGCAGGCAGGACTGAGCCTCTTGCTTTTTTGTAAGTCTCCGGCGGATATATTTTGATCAGCCGGAGACTGTTAACCGTTAACGATTACTTTAAAAATATACTATGTTTTCTCGCAGACACCCATATCTTTTTTTTATCCTGATATTTACATCTGTAACATCTGTTGCAATTATTGGATTATCTCTGCTTTTTATTAGAATTGATTCGCCGGGTGGTGGAGTGGGGGCTTCACAGGAAATTTTCAGGGAGATAAGAAAAACTTCTGAAAGCAAAAAGATTATAGCTTCTCTAGGTGGCGTGGCTGCTTCCGGAGGTTATTATATTGCGGCCGGTGCAGACGGCATTGTTGCAAATCAGGGCACCATAACCGGCAGTATAGGTGTCATTATGGGATATTCAAATTTTCAGGAGCTGCTTAAAAAAATAGGCCTGGTTCCTGTTGTTATCAAAAGCGGTGAGTACAAGGATATAGGATCTCCGGTCAGAGAGATGACCAAAAAGGAAGAAGAAATTCTGCGTAATCTTGCGAATCAAATTCATAGACAATTCATTAAGGCCATTGCCGAAGGAAGAGGGATAGAGCAGTCAAAAGTAGAAAAATTTGCTGATGGACGGATATTTTCAGGAGAAGAGGCAAAAAAACTAGGCCTTGTTGATCGTTTTGGAAATCTTGAGGATGCGATAGAATGGGCAGGACGTATGGGGGGAATAAAAGGGAAGGTATCGGCAGTTTATCCTCCAGAGAAGAAGTTTTCTGTTTTAAAATATCTTGTGAATTCATCCTTAAGGGAGGTTGCAAACCGTTTTATCAATCCACGTTTGTTTGCAAAGTATTTTTATAGCCCTGCAGGATGAAGAGGAAAATATAGACTTTCAGATAATTAATTTCACAAGGCTAGAAGGAGGAAGGCGTATTAGTTATACGTCGACGACTGATAACGCAGTGAAATTAATTATCTGAAAGTCTATAAAAGTGTTTTACTCAAAAGCGCTTACATCGCCCAAGCCTTTTCGTATGATTTCAGGCATATCGTTTATCAAAGATATTATACTGGAAGGCTGTCCCGGGATAGGCGTTTCCCCGTCAATTACAAAATCTATTCTGGATTGAAAAAAATCATGAATAAGTGATGGGTCATTAAGAATTGAACCATCAGGCGTGGTTGCACTAGTGGTAATAATTGGATTGCCTAATTCTTCAACCAGCGCTAAGCAAATGGCATTGTCAGGCACACGAATTCCAGCGGTTTTTCGTTTGGTCAACATTATTTTAGGAACAAGTTTCGAACCTTCGAGAATAAAAGTATAAGGGCCCGGCAAAAGTCGCTTCATATTATTGTAGGCATAATTTGAAACTTTTGCATAATGGCTTATATTTTTAAGCCCTGAGCAAATAAAACTGAAAGGCTTGCTTTTATTGCGCTGTTTTAACTGGTATATTTTTTCAATAGCCTTTTTATTCATTATATCGCAACCTATCCCGTAATAGGTATCAGTCGGATAGGCGATTATACCACCTCTTTTGAGATGTTCGACAACCCTGCAAATTAGTCGTGTCTGCGGATTTTTGGAGTTTATTTCTATTAGCATAATATTCTCAAATAAATAGTTCGGTCTTTATTTATTTGTGTTTTATTTCATTGTCAAGAAAGCAAATAAATGATAG
>JAFDFV010000510.1 GCA_019309665.1 Deltaproteobacteria bacterium
CCGTTTAAATTCGATCAAAGGTTGAATCGGTAAACCTTATGTTCGCACCAAAGGTGTGCTAATTGACTTATAGCGTGAAAGCATTTGAAAAAGTGAATATTAAAGGTTTTAATTCAGCAATAGAGGATGTTAAAAACCACCTTAGATTCTTAGCCGGATCAGGATGCCGGGGGTTTGATTGCTCAAAAAAGAGCCTTGATACTATTGAAAGCTGGGGAAGCAAAGAAGCCTTTTTACCTGAAACACTGGAATCAATCCGGTCAGACCTGGGCGACTGCCGCCGGTGCAGGCTTTGTGACGGTCGTAGAAATATTGTCTTTGGCGAGGGCAATCATAGCGCAAAACTTGTATTTGTTGCTGAAGCGCCTGGCTATGAAGAGGACCAAAATGGCAAGCCTTTTATCGGAGCTGCAGGCCAGCTTTTGACCAAGATAATTCAGGCTATAAAATTAACAAGAGAGCAGGTTTATATCTGCAATATAATAAAATGCCGGCCTCCGGGGAACAGAAATCCTTTGCCTGACGAGATAAAAGCCTGTTTAGCCTGTTTACCGTTTTTACAGCGTCAGATAGCGGTATTAAAGCCTGATTTTATTTGCGCGCTTGGGACTTTTGCAGCTCAGACACTCTTAAAAACAAAAGAACCCATTTCGAGGCTCAGAGGCAATTTTCATAAATACAGTGGCATAAGGGTTTTACCTACATATCATCCTGCATATCTTCTTAGAAATCCTGATAAAAAGCGTGATGTTTGGGAAGATATGAAAATGTTAATGAATGAGATGGGGAATTGATAAAGAAATGCGCTTTATAAAATGCAAATTTTCTATTGTGGCTCTTTTGTTTTTTCTGTCATTTACTCCTGAGAACTGTTTTCCGGATCAGAATGATATTTATATAGCCAAAATATCAAGTTCTATAAATCCGGGCGTGGTTGATTATATAAAAAGCGGAATTCAAAAGGCATCGGAACATAATGCTTCCTGCATTATTATTGAGCTTGACACGCCTGGCGGTCTTGCCGAATCTATGAGAGAAATCGTAATGGCTATACTTGGGAGCAAGGTACCGGTCGTTGTTTATGTTTCCCCAAGTGGGGCAAGAGCCGCCTCAGCAGGTGTTATGATAACTATGGCGGCTGATATTGCTGCTATGGCTCCTGGAACAAATATCGGGGCTGCGCATCCGGTAGGGGCAGGTGGTAAAGAAATTGGAGGAACCATGTCTGAAAAGGTAATAAATGATATGGTTGCTCATGCGAAGAGTGTTGCTGAAAAGCGTGGGAGAAACGCTGTTTGGGTTGAAAATGCTATACGTGAGAGTGTTTCTGTTACTGAAACCGAGGCTCTAAAAGAAAATGTAATAGATATTATAGCGAACGACCTTGATGATTTGATAAATAAGATAAACGGGCGCAGAATAGAAGACAAATGGATTTTAAAGCTCGACAATGCCAATAAGATAATTCTGAAAGAAAGTTTAAGGACAAAGATATTAAAAACCATAAGCGATCCCAATATCGCGTATATCCTTATGATGATAGGTCTTGCCGGGCTTTATTTTGAACTGTCTCAGCCGGGTGCTATTTTTCCTGGAGTAATTGGCGCAATTTCGTTAATTTTAGCTTTCTTTGCATTTCAGACTCTTTCTGTTAACTATGCCGGCTTTCTTCTTATCATACTTTCTGTAATTCTGTTCATAATGGAGATGAAGATTATAAGTTACGGCCTTCTCAGCATAGCAGGCATTGCCTCACTTCTGCTTGGTTCAATGATGTTGTTTGAAAACAGCGCTTCCGGGTTAGGACTATCATGGACGGTATTTGTGCCGACAGTGGTTATAGTTTCAGCTTTTTTTGTTGCAGTTGCCGGTATTGTTTTTAAAGCACAGGTTACAAAACCAAAGACAGGGGCAAAAGGACTTATCGGAGAAATCGGTGTGGCGAAAACAGACATTAAGGCGGAAGGCAAAGTATTTGTTCATGGCGAGTTGTGGAATGCGACTTCAAAAGACACAATAAAACAGGGTAAAAAGGTTCGGGTGGTAAAGGTTGTTAATCTTGTATTAGAGGTGGAGCTGGTTGATTAGTTCGGTTTACAGTTAACAGTTTTATGTTTTGATCAACCGTGAACCGTGAACCGTGAACCGTAAACTGTTACGAAAGGAGATAAAATGTATACTGCAATTGCAATAATAATGCTTGTTATCTTTTTCCTGACCTCGGCAATACGGATATTGAATGAGTATGAACGTGGGGTGATATTCAGGCTGGGGCGTGTAATAAAGGCAAAAGGACCGGGGCTGATAATATTGATTCCG
>JAFDFV010000128.1 GCA_019309665.1 Deltaproteobacteria bacterium
GAAACCTTTAGTCTTAAACATGCCGTAGAAACGGCATTAAAGGCCAATATTTCTCTAAAGATAAGCAAAGAAAAAGCAAATGCAGCCCTTGCCGTTGAAAAAAAACAAAAAACAAATTTTCTCCCAACTTTCAATGCAACCTATCAATACGAATATATAGACGAAGAAGCAACTATGGGCACTATAGTAGCTGGCTCACAAGAAGAATATACTCTTATTTCCAAAGTCACTCAGCCAATTTTTACAGGATTCTCATTACTGAACCAGTACAAAATCGCAAAACTTGGTCTTGATGCTGCAAAGATTAATGAAAAGCTTAAAAAACTGGAAATAATATTTGAAGCAAAAAAAATGTTTTTCTCCATTTTAAAAGCACAGAAGTTTCTGAAAATTTCTCAGGATACAGTAACACAAATAACGGCACAAAAAGAGGTTGCAAAAAACTTTTATGAAGTCGGCATGACGCCTTTAAATGATTTACTGCAGGCAAAGGTCGAGCTGGCCAACGCCAGGCAGGAACTTATTAGTGCCCAAAATAATTTGGAAATAACCAAATCAAATTTTAACATCCTTCTCCGCAGGCCAATAAATAAATCTGTCAAACTTGAAGATGTTCTTAGATATACTACTTTTGCACATGATATTGATTACTGTTTTAAAACGGCAAAAAAAAACCGTCTTGAATTAAAAATAGCTGACCTGGAAATCGAAATTGCTGAAAAAGAAGTAAAACTTGCACAAAAAGATTATTATCCATCAATAAACCTTGAGGGCAGCTATTTCAAACGCGGGACAGAATGGGACGTTGACGGAGGCGATTATATATACGACCCCGAGGGCTGGAGCATAACTGCTGTCGCATCATGGTCAGGCACAATACCAAAAAACTGAAATTTTAGACAATATTCGCATAGAAGTAAAACAAGCATACCTTAATACCCTGGAATCTGAAAAAAATATAACCACGGTAAAAAAAGCAATCGAGCAGGCAAAAGAAAACTTCAGGATAAACAAAGAGCGCTACAAAGAACAAATAGCTACTTCTACAGATGTTATAGATGCTCAGACGCTTCTTTCAAGAACTGTGACTAATTACTATAAGGCGTTGTACGACTTTAAAATTGCAAAGGCATCTCTACATAAGGCTATGGGACGAGACTTTTGAAAAATGTTCAATTTTGTTCAAGTTCAAGGAAGGCGAAAAGTTTAAATGCAGGAATACATTGAGTATTTCGAGGCTTAAAATTTTAGCCTGACGCCGAAATTGGGCAAAAGGGGACGTTTTGCAAAGGTCTCGGTACAGGAAGTTATGGAATGATTGATGCTAAAGATAAAAGTTCAATAATCCAGATGTTTCATGTTCACAAGCATTATGGCTCAAAAAAAGCTCTTATTGACATTAACCTTAATGTCTCCAAAAACGAATTTCTTTTTATCAGCGGCCCAAGCGGGGCCGGCAAATCAACCTTATTAAGACTTCTTTACCTTGGAGAACCGGTATCGGAAGGACAGGTTCTGGTGGACGGGATGAATCTGTCGAGAATCTCCAAAAAAAGAATCCCCCTCCTAAGACGAAAATTCGGAATTATTTTTCAGGATTATAAGCTGATATCTACAAAGACTGTATTCGATAATGTTGCTCTTGTACTTGAGGCGTCAGGGAAAAAAAGAAAATTTATTGAAAAAAAGGTAAGAAGTGTTTTGCGAACTGTTGGAATAGAGCAAAGAATTAATGTCCTTCCTCACAGCTTGTCAGGCGGAGAACAGCAAAGAGTAGCGGTTGCAAGAGCTGTCGTTGGGGTCCCCAAGATAATATTAGCCGACGAGCCTACAGGAAGCCTGGATTCGGATTCAGCCGACATCATACTCAACCTTCTTAAAGGGTTTCACACACATGGGGGCACTGTCATCGTTGCAACCCATGATAAAGAACTTATCCGCAAAGCAGGAAGGCGGACATTATACCTTAAACAGGGACGCATGCTTGGACCGACACCGATATGAAAAGTGCCTAAAGTTAAGGTATCGCTTCGCTCTATTAATTTATATAAAATTAACAGAATTCCACAATTTTAGGCACTTTAGTTCACTTTAGGCATTTTAGGCACTTTCCCTGTTAAATATTATGGCCACTTATTATCATAGAGCTGTAAAGGATATTAAGGATAACGGTTTTCTCAGCGCTGTTACTATAATTACAATAGCTCTGTCTATTCTGATCGTCAGCGCTTTTGCTCTCTTCTTTACAAATGCAAACAACGTAATGAATTACTGGGAAAAGGGTATAAAAATAATGGCATACCTTAAACCCGGTATAAGTCAAAAAAACTTCCCGGATATAAAACTCAAAATTCAAGGGATATACGGAATCCAGAATGTAAACTTTATATCAAAAGAAGAAGCCTTTGAAAGACTTAAAGAACAGATGAAACGGCAATCTTCAATTTTGATGGATTTAAACGAAAACCCGCTTCCCGATGCATTTGAAATCAGCATGATAGCGTCATCGCAAAGTTGCGAAAAAGTTGAGGAAATAGCGACAAAAATTGAATCACTGCCATCAATTGAAGACGTAGAATATGGTCAGAAATGGTTAGAACGATTTACGAATATTTTTGATCTCTTCAGGCTGGCAGGATATGCAATGGGCGGCATATTATTTATGGCCGCCGTATTTATCGTGGCTAATACTATTCGGCTTGTAATCTATACAAGACGCGAAGAAATTAAAATAATGAGGCTTGTCGGAGCCTCAGAAAAATTTATCAGGGTTCCTTTTTACATCGAAAGTATTATACAGGGAACACTTGGAGGAATTATAGGTATTGCAGCTCTTTTTATCATTTTCAAGTTAATATCCTCAAATGTTGAGCATGGTTTCAAATATGAACTTCTTAATATAAAATTTCTATCTCCTGAATTTTACTGCGGAATAATACTGTGTAGCATGTTTGTAGGTTGGTTAGGATGTTATATTTCTCTAAAACAATTCTTAAAAGCTTAATACTTACCGCCGCCGTTATCATAACAGCTTTTTATCCTCAAAAAACAAATTTAACCATTGAGGATTTTAAAAAAAAAGCGGCAACTATCAACCGCAAAATTGAAAAACAAAAGGCTGAGATTAAGGCATTTACTATAAAGGAAAAAAATACTTTAACCAGATTGAATGATGCGGATTTTGCTTTGAGCAAAGCAAGAAAAAGTATTTCAGCGATAAAAAAAGAAATAGCCGGCATTGAAAAAAAGACAAAGCAAACAACCAAATCATATATTGACTTAGTAGAAAAAATTAAAACTAATGAGGAACATGTATCAAAACGATTAGTTGCTCTTTATAAACTTTACTGTCTTGGCAAGATACACGTTCTCGCCTCGGCAGAATCAATGTTCGAAATTTTCCAGCGTGAAAGTGCTTTGGAGAGAATTCTTGCCAATGACGAGGACAAGCAGAAAAAACTAATTGAAAATAAGGCGAAACTTAAAAACATGCTGGACATTATGAACAGCCAAAAAAAGGGGGAAATCAATTTTGAGCAGGAACTAGTTAAGCAAATTAATATTATATCTCTTGAAAAAGAAAAACGCTCTAAGCTCCTTGCTGATATTCGAAGTAAAAAATCCCTTGGAATAGCTGCCATTGAATCCTTAAAAAACAGTGCAAATGAGCTTGATCAAACCATAAAAGCTCTAAGTATTGAATTTAAGCAGTTTAAACAAGTTGAAAAAATAAAAACAAAAAACTTTATTTCATTTAAAGGGTTGCTTAATATGCCCGTCAAAGGTAAAATTATTTCATTTTTTGGTCCTTACAAAAATACAAAATTCAATGTAAAAAATTTCAGGAGCGGCATTGATATTAAAGCCGGCAGAGGAGAGCCGATACATACCGTGTGTGATGGCCTGATAATTTATTCAAGCTGGTTTAAAGGCTACGGCAACATGATTATCATAGCTCATGGAGAAAATTATTACTCTGTTTATGCACATATTGAAGAACTCTTTAAGACAAAAGGAGATGAAGTAGAAAAAGATGAAGTTATCGCCACAGTGGGAGATACAGGTTCAATGATCGGTTCCGGGCTTTATTTTGAATTGCGTCATCACGGAAAACCTATGAACCCGCTTGAATGGCTGAAAAAAGGTTAGAATTATTTTTGGGGGTAAGGAGTAACTACATGACTATAAAGAAAAGACGATATATTAAACTATGGTTGGTGCCATTCATTGCAGTTATGTTCTTGGCATTCGAAGCCGGCTTTAACCATAATCTTTCAGCCGACAGCGATGAAACCTACAAGGGTCTTAAATTATTTTCAGATGTAATTGAGCTGGTTGAAAAAAACTATGTTGACCCGGTTGAAACAAAAGAATTAATCGAAAAAGCTATTCAAGGTATGGTTTTCAGCCTTGATCCTCATTCTTCATTACTTCCGCCCGAAGCCTTCGATGAATTGCAGATCGACACCCATGGTGAGTTCGGAGGTATAGGGATAGTAATAACCATGCAAAAGAAAGCCCTTACCGTCATTTCACCTATCGAAGGTACACCAGCATGCAAAGCCGGCATTAAAGCCGGAGACATAATTATTAAAATTGATGGAAAATTAACCAGGGATATGATGCTCTGGGAAGCTGTAAAAATTATGAGAGGGCCCAAAGGAGCTGAAGTTGTTATAACTATAGTAAGGGAAGGACTATCAGAACCTGTTGATTTCAAACTTATCAGGGATATTATTCCAATTGAAAGTGTAAGATCAATAGTTTTAAAACCAGGCTATGGATACATAAGAATCACCAATTTTCAGGACAACACAACAGAAGACCTTGATCTGGCTTTAAAACAACTTGAATCAGGTGATGTTCCTTTAAAAGGACTTGTTATTGATCTTCGAAACAATCCAGGCGGACTTCTTAATCAGGCTATTGAGGTATCAGACCTGTTCCTTCAAAAGGGTGAAATCGTTTCAATTAAAGGCAGGCTGAAAACGCATACAAAAATTTTCAATGCACATAAAAACAAAATAAAACGTAATTATCCAATAGTAGTGCTCATTAACGGAGGAAGCGCCAGTGCATCGGAAATAGTAGCTGGAGCGCTTCAGGACCATAAAAGAGCTTTGATCCTGGGTACTACATCATTTGGAAAAGGCTCTGTCCAGACAGTAGAAACATTAAGAGATGGTTACGGCCTTAAATACACAATAGCCAGATATTACACACCAAACGGACGTTCCATACAGGCACAGGGTATTGTTCCCGATATTGAAGTCAAATACAAAATTATTAGTAATGAAGATGCTGACGAGGGTATGCGGATGCTGAAAGAAAAAGATTTGAAAAATCATCTGGAAGCAGAGCCGGTAGAAAAAGATAAAACAGAAACAGAATCCGAGGAACAAAAAGATGAAAAAAAGCATCCTTCAATGCATCTTCTTGAAACAAAACACGGGCCACTTAAGCTCGAAGAACTTCAATCAGACAATCAGATTACGCGTGCACTTGAAATCCTTATAGGTTATGAAATTTTAAAAAGCATGTAAAAAACGGTTCACGGTTGTCGGTTCACGGTTCACGGTTTTATGTTTTGACCAACCGTAAACCGTAAACCGTAAACTGTTACTAATATATCTATGACTAAAAAATCAGGGAAGAAAAAAAAGACATCCAAAAAGAGCAGAACTCAAAAGACACAACTTAAAAAATCTGTTAGCGGCCTGTTATTTCTGATAGTTCTGGTTGTATTAGCCGGACTCCTTGCACATCAACTACTATTGCGCAGATCGTCGATACAATCCATAGAACCTTCAGTAAAATCTTTGGCCGGCAAAAAGAAAGTTCATAAACCACCTGTTTACGAAATCTATCCGGAAAAGGAAATACATTATAAAAAATCAATAACTAAACCAAAACCCATATTAACGAAAAAATTGCCAAAGGTGGCAATTATTATTGATGATATAGGATATGATAAAAAAATAGCAGAAAAATTTTTAAACCTTGATGCTGTCCTCACTTTCTCTTTACTGCCTCACAGCTTATTTCAAGACAAAATTGCCAGGAAAGCCCATGAAAAAGGTTTTGAAATCATGCTTCATCTCCCCCTGGAACCACTTGAATACCCCTCGGTCAATCCAGGCCCAGGCACACTTTTTACTTCGATGTCTCCTGATGAGCTTATAATACAGCTCAATAAAAATCTGGATGCCGTTCCCTTTATCAAAGGAGTCAACAACCACATGGGGTCAAAAATGACCACCAGCTCAACTCAAATCTATCAAATATTTTCTATCCTGAAAAAAAGAAACCTGTTTTTCATTGACAGCCTTACAACATCAAAAAGTCTCTGCAAACCATCCGCCCGCCTTTTGCAGCTTCCTTTTGCACAACGAGATGTATTTATTGATCATTTTCAGGAACCTGATTTTATCAGAAAACAAATAAATCTGCTTATACGTATTGCCGACAAGCACGGTGAAGCGATTGGCATAGCGCATCCACATATAATTACATATAACATTCTACGCGAATTACTTCCAGAACTGCAAAAAAAAGTTCAACTCGTCCCTGCATCAGAGCTTGTGCATATTCCATCATAAAGCAGGGATCGGTGGGTCAGAGGTCAGTTTTACAAGTCCTGAATAAACAATGACAAAATCCTGCCGGCTACGTAAAATTAGCCGGAAACACACTTATTGTACTTTTGGATTGGATAGAGGACAAAAAACACCGGAAGGCAGCAACAAAGTTTTGTCACCTGATAAACAGTATGTCGCCCAAGTTGAAAGGTCGCATGGAGTTCAAGCTCTATTTTCGTATCTCCTCAATTCCCCAAGGTACCATCGCGGTCGAGAATAGATGCACGATTTAAATTGAGAAAAAATGTCATTTACTATGATGTCTGACGGAAACTGGTTGGGTCTAAATATTCTGTCATTTCCCAGCCGAATGCTCATTTATCGGCAAAAAACATCTTGATAATTTTAAAGAGTATTATCGGTTATTTAGGCAATAACGATTGGGGCCGTGTCTTGATTGGTGCATTAAGATAAAGGTTTGAACCTTATATGCGGCTGAACTAAAAAAGGGTTAGCCAAACTGCGACTAACCCTATACCAAGGAAGTTAGCTAAAGGAGTGCCGAGGGACAGAATCGAACTGCCGACACGCGGATTTTCAGTCCACTGCTCTACCGACTGAGCTACCTCGGCCTAAATAGTGCCTGAACGAAAACTGCTAATTTTTCCAATTTCTGCGTCATGCTTAAATTTTAATCCTCGAAATACTCAATGTATTCCTGTGGTTAAAATTTGCGCTTTCCTTGAACTTGAAAAAATTTTCTAGTTTTCGTTCCGACACTAAATAAGAACAGAACTTGTCCTATTAGAAGCCCTGATTTTTGTCAAGATTTTTTTAAACCCATATCGCCAAAAATATACTGAAGTATTGTGCATGCAGCAACTGCTGCTGTCTCAGCTCTTAATATTCGTGGACCAAGTGAGGCTGTAACAAATCCGCTGGCTCTTGCATCTTCTATTTCCTTTTCCGAAAAACCTCCCTCAGGACCGAGGACAGCCAAAATTTTTCTATAATGCCTATCATGCACCTGTTGAACTGCATCGCTGACAGGCTTTGATTCATTTTCCCAAAAGACAATCTTAAGCTCACACTCATCATCTATTTTTATTACATCATTAAAAGTTGTTGTTTCAACTATTTCTGTAACATGGCCGCGCCCGCACTGTTTGAGAGCCTCTATTGCAATTTTTTCCCATCGTTTTCTGCGCGCTGAAAGCCTTTTTTCATCAGGCCTTGGAACCGATCGAATAGATGTAAAAGGAATTAACCTGGCCACTCCTATTTCAGTGAGCTGCCTTGCAAGGCTATCCATTTTTTTGTCTTTTAATAAGGCCTGAGCCACTATTATCTGTACCGGAGATTCTGAAACCGACAAAAAGCGTTTTGTTATTGATACTTCGACACTTCCCGCTAATAAATTTTCTATCCTTGCCTCATACTCAAAGCCCCTGCCGTCAAAAAGCCCTATCCTGTCTCCTGATTTCATGCGCAAAACCTTTTTAATGTGTGTTGCATCTGAACCAGTTATAAATATTTTCGTACTTGTAATCCTCGATTGTTCAATAAAAAATCGGCGCATAATTTCGACCTGTGCGGTTAGCTTTTAGCAATTAGCGGTTAGCTTTTGGATAAAACTGTTCAACATCCTCTTTACCTCATTAACCTGTTGATTAAGTTCTCTAAAATTTCTAATTGCCACCCCTTTTCAATGCTAACGGCTAACCGCACAAATTGCATAATACAGGTTATAGATTAAAATATCCTTCTGCAAATCCTTTTTTGTCTCAGGTGTAAAAAGGCAAATATCTTGACACACCATATGCCATATGCTAATTTCCTAAAATTATAAGGGGTTGCTTAATTTTCAGCAAAATTTTGACACTTTATAAATATGAGACCTTTGAAAAATGTTCAGTTTTGTTCGAGTTCAAGGATGGCGAAGATTTTAACCGGAGGAATACATTGAGTATTTTGAGGATTAAAATTTGAGTCTTTCAAAGGTCTTAACATGGAGGTTGATATGACAGACAACAATGATACAAATCAACTCAACGATGAAGCAAGCCCGAAGGATGATGAAGATATTATAGACCTTACAGATGTTGTCTCAGACACAGAAGACATCGATGATATTGAACTCCCTGATTATATAGATGAAACAATTAGTGTTTCAGAAGAAAAAAAAGTTCCTGAGCTTGATGATGATATTTTAGACAATATAGTTAAATTAGAAGACGACCTTAATAAAGACATAGAAATAGATAATTATTTAGATGATGAATTTGTCGATTCTGCAGATTTAGGTTTAGAATTAGATACATCAGAGGATAAAAAACAGGATATATCCCTTGAGCCTGAGGAAGAATCAGATGAGCTTGGACAGCTAATTGCAGATGTTGTAGAAGACATGCAGCAGAAGGCCGCCTATGAAAAGGAGACCGCTTCTGATACCTCTGAGCCTATCCCATTATCTCCCGAGCAGGTTGACGAAGCTTTAGAAAGAGTTATAAAGAAGATGTATGCTGACAAAATCGACAGCATGCTTACTGAAGTAATAGAAAAAACAGTCACAAAAGAAATACAAAGGCTAAAGGCTCTTCTGCTCGAATGAGACCTTTCAACCTAAATTGAGCGATTTTTTACTTGATCTGCGCCAATCTCTTGCGCATAAAGGCTTCGCAAAAAGCCTCAACATATCCACGGGTATGCCTACGGTTTTTGCAAATCCTTATGCATCAAGATTTCAGCACATATCTTCGCAAAAAAGCGCTCAACTTAGGTTTAAAAATGTGAACGATAAAAAAATAGGGGATTATTTAATAATCCCCTATTCAAATTTTGAACTGAGAAAGATTAACACATGACTTCAAATATTCTTGATAAGGGTTATGAACCACATGAAGTAGAAAAACGCTGGTATGATTTCTGGGAAAAAGAACAACTTTTTGCAGCCAAAGATAAAAGCTCTCAAAAACCATATTCAATAGTAATACCCCCGCCAAACGTAACAGGCGTTCTCCATATGGGCCATGCCCTCAATATTACAATGCAGGATATTCTTTGCCGGTACAGGAGAATGCATGGCGACAATGTATTATGGATGCCAGGCACCGACCACGCAGGTATCGCAACTCAGAATGTTGTGGAAAAAAACCTTGCCGGCGAGGGGCGTGACCGTCATCAGCTAGGCAGAGAAAAGTTTATCGAGGCTGTGTGGAAATGGCGCAAGGAATACGGCAGCGCAATCATAAACCAGCTTAAACGTCTTGGAGCATCATGCGACTGGGACCGCGAACGCTTTACCATGGATGAAGGGCTGTCACTCGCCGTTCGAAAGGTTTTTGTTCAGCTTTATAATGAAGGCCTTATCTACCGCGACAATTATATTATTAACTGGTGTCAGCGTTGCCATACAGCCCTTGCAGATCTTGAAGTAGAACATGAAGAGCATGACGGCCATCTTTATCACATAAAATATCCCTCAACCGATGGTTCCGGCGTAATTATTGTTGCAACCACAAGGCCTGAAACAATGCTCGGAGATACAGCGATTGCTGTCAATCCTGAAGATGAGCGCTACCGGAATATCGGATATAACGAAGTCATACTTCCGCTTATGAACAGAACTATTCCTATAATCAGGGAAAAATATGTTGATACGTCTTTTGGTACTGGTGCATTGAAAGTTACTCCTGCCCATGATCCAAACGACTTTGAGATAGGAAGACGTCATAATCTTCCAAGCATAAAAGTCATAGGCGATGACGGGTTAATGACATCCGAAGCAGGACAATTTAAAGGCCTTGACCGTTTCGAATGCAGGGAGGCTGTTCTCAAAGCCCTTAAAAAAGAGGGTCTTCTCGAAAAAATCGAGCCTCATAAACATAAGGTAGGTCACTGTTACCGCTGCAAAACAGTAGTTGAGCCGAATTTATCCAAACAGTGGTTTGTTAATGTTAAACCTCTTGCGGAAAAAGCTGTTAAGGCTGTTGAGGATGGTAAAACAAAAATAATCCCTGAATCATGGACCAAAAATTATTACAACTGGATGAACGACATCAGGCCTTGGTGTATTTCAAGACAAATCTGGTGGGGGCACCAGATACCGGTATGGACCTGCGAAAACTGCAATGAAGTGATCGTTGCCGTTGATACACCGGAAACCTGCCCGAAATGCAACGGCAAAAACCTTGTTCAGGAATCCGATGTCCTTGACACATGGTTCAGCTCTGCGCTGTGGCCCTTTTCCACAATGGGCTGGCCTGAAGAAACACCTCTTTTAAAAACCTTTTATCCCACATCGGTTCTTATAACCGGGTTTGATATACTGTTTTTCTGGATTGCGCGCATGATGATGATGGGTATCCATTTCATGGGAGATGTACCTTTTAAAGACGTTTATATACATGCACTGGTACGCGACGAAGAAGGCAGTAAAATGAGCAAGTCAAAAGGAAATGTAATCGATCCGCTCACTGTTATAGATCATTATGGAACCGATGCATTCCGTTTTACTCTCGCTGCCTTTGCGGCTCAGGGACGAGACATAAAAATGTCTGAAAAAAGGGTCGAAGGATACCGCAATTTTGTCAACAAGCTCTGGAATGCCTCCCGTTTTTCCCTTATGCATCTAAATAAAGGCTATGACGACATTGATTACAATCAACTTTCGCTTCCCGACAGGTGGATTTTATCCAGGCTGAACACCGTTACGGAAAACGTTAATGACACTCTGGATAATTACAGGTTCAATGAAGCTGCCGGGGCAATTTACAAATTCGTATGGCACGAGTTCTGCGACTGGTACCTGGAAATAATCAAGCCCACCTTATATGCAAAAGAAAAGCAAAACGAGCGTCAGTCAACTCTGAGCGTTCTC
>JAFDFV010000511.1 GCA_019309665.1 Deltaproteobacteria bacterium
ACTCCAGGGTGAAATACTCTTAGGCATCAAATGTCAGTATGATACACCGAACGTGTGGCTTTCGGAAAATGCGCATGAGCTTCCACTTGCCTGGTTTCGCAGCAAATATCCTGATAAAATTGTCCTTGCAGCCGTCAACGAAACGAAAAATATTTTAAAAAAAATCAGCCTGCCTGTTACTATTCAATTTCTTTTCAAAACCCTTAATATCGACGATGAACTTATAAAACTGGTCATTTCTCTGGTTGATCCAAACTTGAAGTTTTACAGAGAATATACAGCAAAACGACCACTTTCCACTATGCAACTCAGAACTATCCGCATTCATTTGATATTGCTTCATAAATACCTTAGCAATCAAACTCAATGTCACCAAATAATAAAAGACTATAACTCACTATATACTGATGATCATCTTGTTCTGGAAACGGCTGGAAAAGTTATGATTGCAAATCCTCATCTGTTTTGCGGATCAAAAGATAAAGGATGGAAGTGTATTGAACAATCAACAAATGTCTTAACGCAAGAAATTGTAAACAAAAAAACAAGTGGAAAAAATACGAAAGATGAAAAACCTTGTTATTTTTTTGAGCGTCCATGGTCTGAAACAACTGCCATAGACATAGTTAAGGAAATTCTGGAAGAAAAAAAGATTTGCCATCTTTCTGATATCAGCAAAGCATTTATGAAAAGAGTTGGTCATAGATATGTTGTGGTAAGTGTCAGCGCAGCTTTGAGGAGAGAAGACAATTTCAAGGTCATGGCTCCTGGAGTTTATGCTCTTTATGATTGCGATTGCAAACCCGACGACTTAAATGAGTTATATAAGGTACTTTTAAATAATAGAGACTGTTATGCTTATATTATCGAACGATATGCAGGAGCGCCCATGAATATCTATCCGCTGTGGACACCATACATGGAACGGATGTGGTGCATATGGGCAAAAAAACATGCCAACTATAAAACCTATCAATCGCTTTTATACATAGCAGATCCCAGCCTGTGGGCAACAGGCGAAAACCTTGAAAAATGGAATGAAGAAAAAAAATGGAACGGATGTTATTACTTTGAATCTGATCTGAGCTATCCTGTATGGGAAACAATACCTCCGCTTCAAGATATTTTTACCATAGTGACAGATTCAAAACTCAAAGGATACATTAATTGGAAAAATGCAAACCGTTCTATAAACGTATTATCTAATCGCAATAAATCAGCCTCAATTTTGTTCATTTTAATCGTATTAGAAGTTATTATACCTGCAGAACACTGGCAAAAACTCCACTATTTTGGGCCGAGATTAGATGATTTTATTTCCAGGCTTATAGATGAAATCCGCAAAAAAGGCTTTGTTCACTGGGAAGATAATGCAGGCCTTTATTTGAAACGCCTGATATGCGATAAAAAAATAAAAAAAGATATGGGGTGGGTTACGGTAAATGACTACAAAAAGCTTGTAAGAATTTTAAATAAAGAGCCAGTCAATCAGCAAAACCTTGAGGATATTGATAACGCTCCTAAACAACTGGAACTTCCTTTCCATAATATATAATATTTTCCCTGTTTCCGGAATCAGGGAAAAAGGAGCGGATTACTGTCTCTTCCATGCCTCTTACAATAAAGGTTATCCCACTGCCGGAATATGGCAAACCTGCGGGATCATCCGAACTCTGGAACAAGAGCTTGTCGCATAGCTCAAACTCTTTTGATTTTTCATTTACTTTTTGGTTTTAATTCATAAAAAAATTTCGTATAACCTAAGTTGAGCGATTTTTGGGGAAGAAATGTGCTGAGATCTTGATGCATAAGGGTTTGCGAAAACCGCAGGCATACCCGTGGATATGTCGAGGATTTTCGCGAATCCTTGATTTGATGCGCAAGAGATCAGTACAGATCGAGCCAAAAATAGCTCAATTTAGGTATAAAGAAGATAGGAAAAAGTATAAGTGGAGATGAGGGGGCTCGAACCCCTGACCTCGGCATTGCGAACGCCGCGCTCTCCCAACTGAGCTACATCCCCACAAAACGATTTGATTCTTATATCAAATCATATAAATTGGGTCAATCTAAATAAAATGGTAACGATTTAGCCTTTTGAAAAAAATCTGACAGGATAACAGGATAAACAAGATTTTATTTAAAGTGCACAAACAAAGCCAACTTTCATTGCAGCTATCCAGTAAATCATAAAATATAATCACAACATGAAGAATGTGTGTG
>JAFDFV010000512.1 GCA_019309665.1 Deltaproteobacteria bacterium
TGCGAAAGCGAAAACCTGTTGCAAGGAGCTATTCTCAGAAAGAAGGCAGCCCTGTTGCCACCCTTAAGGAAATGGAAAAAGCCCATATTCTCAAGGCATATGAGCAGACAGGCAGAATAAAGGCTCAAACAGCAAAACTTCTATCCATTGGCTTGAACACCCTCCGCAGAAAATTGGAAGCCTATGGTATAGCATGATCCAGGTTGATAGGCTGAATATGATAATGTAGAATGACGCAGAGTGAGCACAAAGTTTGGCGGGATATTTTAAAACAATGATTATTTAGGGCTAAAGCTTTTCAAGTGCCCAGTCACCTATATTTCTATCCGTAAATTCAACCCCAAAGAAATAAATCTCCTTGCCAACGCCCTGATACTTCTCAAAATATTTCTTGTTTCTAATCTGCTTTAAGGCATTGTCCTTATCCCCGTCGAATTTAAACTCAAACATATGCACATCTTTATCAATGATAACAGCGTCTATCCTACCCTTGTTTGTTTTTACCTTAGGAACGTGGACGAAATAACTTTCACAACTATGCATCACAGCTTCAGGCCACCTTTGCCCGATCTCAGATCACAAAAATATCAAAATAGCCTGCTATTCCATCAACTTTTGTGATCTGAAATCGAACAAATCTGACCCAAATCTATGCGCCTACTTGTGGAAGTTAATTCGTCCATGTTCCTTAGCTTTTACTTTTAATCCGATCAGAGAAAATATCAGATAAAAAATTGTCTGGTAATATTTTTCTCTGTTTATGGGAAGGTCATAAGGAATATCGGCAAAAAAGACTCGCAAGGTATCAAAAAACGCATCAAAATCATGCCCCCTTAACGCATCAATCAGTTTCCATGCGTAACCATGAACCAGCTCTCTCTCCACAAAAGAATATGCCTCAGTCAGGCATTCGGTCATGGAGTTTTTTACCTCAAAATTGGGATAAGCCAGGGTATATTCCATCCTTTCCTTATCATACCCTGTGATAGTCAGATATCCGGTCTGAAAGAGTATAGGCACAACTTTCAGATTCTCTATTTCATATGAGCTAAATGCGGATTCACCCACCTTGACTCTGTCTAATCTGCTCAGTTCAAGGTCCTTTTCCTTTATCAGTTTTATTAAAAAACTCGGTGTTGCGCTTTCAAACCAGTAATTGCTGAATTCTGCGTTGTCAAACAAAAGAAGTATTGAAAACGGATTAAAGACCTTTTCGCAACTTCTGCTAAAACAAAAACCATCGTACCAGTATGTTATCTTCTTAATCAATTCGGATTTATCAATACCTTCGGATTCTAAAAACTGATCTACATGCTCTTTAAAACAGCTCACCATTTCTTGCCGGGTTATTCCGAGAAGCGATGAATATCCGGCATTCATAGAAATATCTTTTAGATTGTTCAAGCCGCTGAAGACTCCTGCCTTCGAAAATTTACTCACCCCGGTTAAAAGCACAAACCTTATATATTCATCACACGCCTTTATTATGGTATAAAACCCTTTTAATATCTCCCGAAACTCAACAGCCAGTTCCTTATTCTCAATATTGTCAATTATCGGCTTATCGTATTCGTCAATAAGGACAACAACTTTATTAATTTCGCTCAGTTTAGTCAAAAGTTCATCAAACGCTTCATCGTATTGATCATGCTTCAGTGAAATCCCGTATTTATCGGCTATGTTCTCTAATTGATGCAGGATAAAACACAGATCCTTAAACAGCTCCTTCTCCCCTTCAAATATCTCATTCAACGTGGAGATCAAAAGACTCTTCCCGAACCTTCTCGGCCTGGAGAGAAAATATACACTCCCCTGAACAATCAATCTGTGAATATGCTTCGTCTTATCCACATACAGATAATTTCCATCTATCAATTTTCGAAATGTCTGTATCCCTACAGGAAGTCTCTTCATAAGTTCATTTCTTTTCATCGTTCTCTAACCTTGAACCGTGAACCTTGTAAGCAATCTTCTCATCAAAATTGATATGTTGCGACACTCAATTCCCCGCATTCCCGTACTATCAGCTAAGCCATTCTTTATCATTCATCCATAAATCTGGTCAAATATTATTGTAACTACTCAGGTGGATAGGCTGAAGATTGTTAGGGAAAAACGCATTTTGAAGCCATGATTGGTGCAAGAATCAGATATTTCCGCTAAAGTACGGCAATCGTGCTCTTCTGACCCCTTCAGCCTTCTACCTAAACAGCTTCAGCCTGAACTACGTGAGTAGTCACCCATCCATCCCAATCGTTCCCGCTCAGAATTACGCAATTCCATAGCTGTTCACCCGTCCTGCAACTTCGCACTGAATAAGTTATTTACGTAACCGTTCACGGTTAACAGTTCCCAGTTAACGGTTGATCAAAACGTATCAGCCAAAGGCTGACAAATTCAGTCCTGCCAGCGGCAGGCAGGTGTGAGAACTAAAGTTTATATTTCATGTGAGGTTACGGTGTTTTCTGACTTCATCGCTCTCTAACCGTGAACCGTGAACCGACAACTGTGAACGGTTACTTATTTACTTACTTATAAGATGTCCCTCACCCTTCTCCCTTTGCGTCTTTGCGTGAGATACTTAATCCGTGCAATCTGTTTCCCCAGCCTGCCACGCCTGTCCCGCCTGCCACGTTGCTCTGGAAAATGGTACTGAGATGTAACTCTGTTGGTTAGGGAAGTTGTATCAGCGATTCAATTTCTTGAAGAACTGTGGCTAAATCCGGGGCCACCGAAGGGATGACCCTGGTTTCAACGCCGTCATGTTTGTGGTGGGGATAAGTAGAAAGGCCTAACTTTTTATGGTGACCAGTGTTATCATAACGAAATACCAGTATTTGTGAAGAATTAATGAATTGATATGCATACATTAAGCGGTCTGTTGTTATTTCAACGTCAACAAATTCACGCAAATAAAAAGTAGAACCATCCACGAAGCAGAGTTCTCCGCGAATGAATCCCTCGTGTGTGCCGCGTTTCTCATACGTGACATTTGATAGTTGAATAACAGGACATGCTTCAATGATTTTTTCGATTTGCCGGAAATAGGTTTCAACTCGCAAACCGGACATCCTTTAGTGTATCTGCCTTTTCCCGTAACCGTGCCAACAGCCTGAACTCCCCAATCCATTCATCAAAATCCATGGTCTCTTCCATTTTATCGTTTTCATAACGGGCGATGAAGTCCTGAGTCCCAAGATGATATTTTTGTTCAAATTCCAGGAGTCTTTGTTCTGTTCGGCGAATGCCTGCTTCCATCAGACGTAATTCATTCGCTAACGCCGCTTCCACGAGCGGTCTTAGCTGGTGTTTGCGCGTGGAAACCAATCTGAGATCAGTCATCCTTTGGCCCTCCTCTGATGCCGCGTC
>JAFDFV010000513.1 GCA_019309665.1 Deltaproteobacteria bacterium
ACTTGTGGCAATACTGGATGCTGATAAAGAAGGATTTTTACGTTCAGTTAGATCACTTGTTCAGACATGTGGACGTGCTTCCAGAAATGTCGGCGGTATGGTAATAATGTATGCTGACCATATTACAAAATCAATGAAACAGGCAATGGACGAAACAAACAGGCGCAGGGAAATACAACAGGATTACAATAAAAAATACAATATTATCCCAACAACTATAAAAAAGAATATAGCATCTATATTTGAGACCGTTTATAAGACCGATCATAAACAACAGGTTGAAAATGTATCAGAAACACTTGCAGAGTATGAATCTGCTGAGAACCTGGATGATATAATATCTTCTATGGAAGATGAAATGAATCAGGCGGCAAGAGAACTTGCATTTGAAAAAGCCGCGGACCTGAGAGACCAGATTAAAGCGCTTAAAAAAATATTAAAAAGTAGCGGTTTACGGTTCACAGTTCACGGTTTACGGTTGCTAAAAACATAAAACTGTTAACTGTAAACCGACAACCGTGAACGGTTACTAATGAGTTTAAACGATAAATTCTCCGGCGCACCCAATGATCCTGGTGTCTATCTTATGAAGGATGCTGAAGGAAAAGTTATTTATGTGGGCAAGGCCAAAAATCTTAAAAAAAGACTTTCTTCATATTTTAAACAATCCAGACAGATAAATTTGAAAACCAGGGTTCTTGTTAAAAAAGTTTCAAGTTTTGATACAATTATAACAAGAACCGAAAAAGAGGCCCTGATCCTCGAATCAAATCTTATCAAACAATACAAGCCAAGGTATAACGTGATCCTGAAGGATGACAAAAGATATCCTTCGCTGCGTCTCGATATAAAAAGTCAGTATCCGAGCCTGAATATTGTTAGAAAAATTGAAAAAAACGGCGCCCAGTACTTCGGCCCTTTTTCATCTTCCCAGGCTGTTCGACAGACTTTAAAAATAATCCACAAGACATTTAAACTTCGCAAATGTAAAACAAAAGAACTTAAAAAAAGGTCTAGGGCATGCCTTAACTATCAAATAGGCGCATGCCTCGCACCATGCTGTCTAAATGTTGATAACAAAACTTATAATGAAATTGTTAAAGAAGTTATTTTGTTTTTAAAGGGAAGAACTCCTGAGCTTATTAAAAAAATAAAAAAACAGATGACATCTGCAGCCAGAGATCAGGACTATGAAAGAGCTGCAGTGCTCAGAGACAAGATTTTCGCACTTGAAAAAATTCTTGAAAAACAGGTTGCAGTAACTACTGACTTTAAAGACAGAGATGTAATTGCCATTGCTGATTCCCCTGAAATTTTACTTATAGCTCTGCTTTTCGTTCGTGGCGGATATCTTTTGGGGAAAATGCATTTCAGTTTTACAAAAAACATATCAACAAAAGCGGAAATGGTTAGTGCCTTCATCAGACAGTATTATGAAAAAACACATTTTATTCCCCAAGAAATCCTTGTCCCGATTCCCTTGGAAGATACTTGCGTACTTGAAGACTGGTTAACTGCTATAAATCAAAAAAAAGTCAGGATCCTGTATCCCAGAAGAGGGGAAAAGACCCAACTTGTTAAGATGGCGGCACATAATGCACAAAACAGTCTAAAAGATCTGACAGCTTCCACTGATGCTGCACTTGACATTTGCATCAGACTTCAAAAAAGACTTAGAATGGACAAAATGCCGGAACGTATAGAATGCTTTGACAACTCTAATATATCCGGGACAGAGCCTGTGGCAGGTATGGTAGTTTTTGAAAACGGCAAACCCAATAAATCCTTATATCGTAAATACAAAATAAAAACAGTTGATGAACAAAATGACTATGCATACATGGCTGAAATACTTACCAGACGATATGGCAAAGGGGAAAAATCAAAGCCTTATCCTGATCTGCTTGTAGTGGACGGCGGCAAGGGGCATCTGAATATTGCTGTATCAATTATAAAAAAAAATAAACTTGAAAAAAACTTTGAAATAATAGGTATAGCAAAAAAAGATGCAGATAGGGGGGAGACAAACGATAAGGTTTACCAGCCGGGCAGGGCAAACCCTGTTAATTTCGGCAGGGAAGGGGATCTCCTTCTGTTTTTACAAAAAATAAGGGATGAATCTCACCGCTTTGCGATTTCTTTTCATCGTAAACGTAGAGACAAGAAATCTATACATTCTGTT
>JAFDFV010000514.1 GCA_019309665.1 Deltaproteobacteria bacterium
CCATACCGCTATACCCTTCGCCTCCATCCGGCTGGGTTTGGGACTTGATGAGCTTTAACATAAATGGTATGCTCATCGCACCTTTAAGAATACGTGCCGTGCCCGGCACACAACCAGGCGCTGGAGCTGGACTGGGCAAAGCCGTGCCGCTTTTGAAAGGCAATATTTAACCGGTAGTTTTTACTTTTAGCATAGTTTTTCGGTTATCGTTGCCCAGCCACTCAGCTCTAAGTTATACTCTTAAATAGGCTCTTAAACAGGAGGTAAATCATCAAGTTTGATCTTACGATAAGATTAATACCTGCTTTATTATGGGGCAGTTTTGTATTGACCATTCTTTCAAGTGCATTTTGGCTAATTCGCAAAAAGAAAAAAGAAGAGAAGCCGAAGATTGCATCAAGCGAAAAATATACAACAACCCAGATATTCGGAATCTTGGGACTTATTGTTTTTTTATTACCTATTTTCCTCATAGTATTATTAGAACTTGTGAGAGGTGCACTTTTTCTTATTCTGTTCTTATTTCGGTTAATACATTTGCCTGACCCATTGGTCTCAGTAGTTATTTCCATTGTGTATGGATTTTTATTTTCGCTTTCATTTGTATTATTATTTCTAATTAGTAAATATATGTGGCCAAAGAAAACGGAAAACAAAGCATAACAAATCATTCCACCGGACCGCTGCCTCTTCCGCAAGCTCCAGAGGCAGCGGCCGGTGAATTCTGCGTTTATGTTCCTGAATCTAAATGGGAGTAGTGTCTGGACGGTGGTGATTGATGACAAAATATATTTGTGGAGGAATTGGATTGACATCAATTGGGTTGGGGCTTCAACCATATATAGAAATATTTCAACCCTATTCATTATGTTTCATTCTCGGTGGAATATTTTTGTTTATGTTCCCCTTACTGTTGAAGCTTTTAAATTGTATGTCCAAAAGATTTTTTAACACTAAATTCGCCGATGTACAGTTATCACGAAAACATAAGGATTACGATATTTCGGAGGGGCGTACAAATCCCAAAACTAAGGAATATGTATTAAGATTAACTGCTTTAAAAAACTATATTACGCAGCTACAAAACCATTCTTTTGGATTTAGGCCAAGAGTACCAAAAAACAGCAATGATTTTTGGGGACGTATATTTACTTTATCACAAAATAGATACGATATTAATATCCATAAAAACGATATTTTATCAAAATATAAGGATCTTAAAATTGATATCGAACATGAGCACCCTGGGGTATTCAAAGGTTTATCTAAAAATCCAACATATGAGATAGTGGTGCATGAGATAAACTGTTTATTAAATACATTCAAAAGAATGTAAAGACCCGAAGAATAAATAGGGGTAAAAAACTATGACAAAAACAATACTTGTAACCAATTTGCAGGAAGTAAAAGGTCTTAAAATAGCCTGCTCTAAATGCGGTGCTTATTGGTTTGTTCCTATAGATACAACAGATCCCCCGCATAAATGTATTTCCTGCGATAATAAGATGCCTAATGATTCTATAAAGAATGCTTTGGAGCGGGTATCAATTCTTATTAATATGATGAATGAATTTGATTTTAATACATATATAGAAACCGAGGAAGAGAAAAACACATAAAAGAAATGTGTTGATTGTAGTTTTAACCTTATGCCAAACATGCTTTATAGAATTCTTTTTTACTGACTCCAGCTTGAGAGGACATGGATTTAATGAGATCTTGCGAAAATGGGGATTTTGGGCAGTCTATGGTAACTTTATATAAAATTCCATTTTTTATTTTCTTCCAATGTTCGTGTGAGGTTCCTTTTGTCGGAGTTGATATGAAACCAAGCTTTTTCAATCCCCGTTTAACTTTTTTACAGGTAAGGGGTGGATAGTTTGAACTCATGCTTCGTGTGGATTAGGAGGAATAATTTCATTAAATATATGGTTAATTCCATCTTTGGCTTTATAGAAGTTTCTTAATGTTCTATAAATTCTATAAAGGGTGTATTTAACCCTAAATCCAATCGGAGCTTTGCGGTTAAGGAGTTGTGCTGCATATTTTTTGTCGTCGCCTTCTAATGCATCATGCAAATACGAAACAATCTGTTGGTGTAATTTTGCTCGTACTTCATCCTGTGTTTCGCCTTGGACGGCTAAATTTAAGTCAATACAGAAGGCTTGCCAAATATCGTCTTTTTTTTCGGCATAACAACGTAAAGTCGTTTGTTTTGGACCCATAATATTTACGTCCTTTTTTGTTTATATTTACGTCATACGGCAGCTTTTTTCATTGTTTCTTCATAAAACAGCATATATTCATAGTCAACAAATGTCAAATAAAATGTCAAGCAAAAGAATATACTAAATAGCTAAAGAAGTACATAACGAATAAGGATAGATTGTGTGAGCGTAGCGAACCACGATCTTATCCGGTTGTTGGACAAGCCCGGTGTGTTTGCATATTCTGTATATAAGGAAATATCTTTTTTTGAACAAG
>JAFDFV010000129.1 GCA_019309665.1 Deltaproteobacteria bacterium
ATCGAATAACCGGTCCTCCACTTCTATTATTTTTACCACCTGCCGTTTTCCCGACTATATTTGATGGCGTCATAAAAAGTCCAACATACCACTTAACAGTCATTCCGGCGAAAGATAGAACCCAGTAATTACAGGCCGTTATGAAGTTCCATTTTCGCAAGAGCCGTAGTTTTGCTGTGCACGAACGGGGACTTAATTCTTTCCTCCTTTGCAAAGGACAGGGGAGTTTTCAGCAGAAGATTTATTAAAATCGGAAACTGATATTGCCAATTCGTCAGCAAACCGGTAATTTATGTTATCGGTTATAGAAAATGATCGGCGGTAAATCTCATCAATCAATACGGAGCCCTATAAATTGCTTAAGGGATTGATCTGTTTTTGTGTATGAAAGATCCAAAAACCAGAAGCCATGAAATAACATCACTTCTTTGTGCAATGAGAGAACTTGGCCTTGGAACCGGAAAAATTATCACTTTAGATGAAAAAAAAATCCTGAAAGAGGGCGATAAGACAGTTGAGATTATACCTGCCTGGAAATATCTTTTGGGATAGGTTAAAATAAAAAAAAGGTAACTACTCAGGTGGATAGGCTGAAGACTGTTAGGAAAAAACGCATTAAAAGCCATGTTTGATGCAAGAATCAGATATTTCCGCCAAAGTACGGCAATCGTGCTCTTCTGACCCCTTCAGCCTTCAGTCTAAACAGCTTCAGCCTGACTACGTGAGTAGTTACAAAAAGATTGATTAGATTTTAAAAATATTAAAGGGAAATTATAATGGCTGGCAAGTCGCTGGATTTAAAGCAGGATAAAATTGAAAAGATGAAAGCAGCACTTGGCGAGGATATTGAATTTAGTAACGAAAGATATTTACACGGAGGAATATTTAAGCGGTCTTAGGTTAAATGAAAGACAGATAACGGCTGTTATGTATGTGAAGGAAAGAGGAAGGATAGGCAAGGAAATTGCCTTAATTGACTAATAATTGACTAATGACGAAAAGTACATCATATAATACACAGTGAAATAAAGGTGTTATAAAATGCTTATCTTATTCTCCTCTTCCCTGTCGAATAGTCCGATTTGGCGGGGGAGAGGGAGGGAAAAAGCAGAAAACGTGAAATTAATTATCCGAAAATCTATATATCTGTCGTTGGTTATAAGTTAGACCATTATTCTCGAAGCAAGAAGCAAGCAATCAAGTCGTCCACGCAGACTACTATGCGGAACGTAAGCAGGGTCAGCCCTTGGCATAAATGTCTTATGCCAAGGGCTGACCCCAATCGCGTTATGGACAGATCATCATAAAACAAGATATACTATCGACGTGGAGGACTATAGAGGAATATGTTGCTGATTTAAAAAAATGCGGAGAACACTATATGTGGATACAAGAATGCTTTTGATGTTGAATGTTTATCTTTTCGTGTTAAGGGGTCTAAAAAAAATAATTGATCAGATAGATTTTTTATTAGCGGTTCATTACGGCTTCACAAAAGAAGAACTCGACGTCATAATTAACTATGACATCAAATACCGAATGAGAAAAGAACTGGAAATATAAAAATCATGGGTATAAAAATGAATGAATTAACAGATCAAAAAGAGTTTGAGGAACGGGCCGATTATTCTGATCCTGAAGATTTGAAAAAATGGAATGTTGATAATGAATATTTTCAGGCAATCCAGAATAAGCTTATTCAAAAAGGAGCTAAACTGATCGTCGGACCAAGAGGAACCGGAAAGACTCATCAAATGCGATTGGCATATGATAAATGCTTAAAAAATAAAAAATATCCCCTGGCATTTTATACTTCTTTCAGCAAATATTATCATTTAGAGCCTTTTCTATTTAAATCTCCAAATGCCAAAAAAATATTTCATACATGGGTACTCGGTAAAATAATATTGAGTTGTTATAAGCTGGTTGACGAAGAAGAATATTCAGATATTGTGCTTGATGATGAATATGATTTTTTAAATAAAAAATTAGTTGAAGAATTCGTTTCACAAGCGGAAAAAGGGACTGCTTTATCACAGTATGATGAACTGATTACAAAACTGACAATTAATTCAGTTATTAAGATAATAGAATCTCTGGCAATAAAGCTTAAAAGGAAAAAAGTTGTTCTTCTTTTGGATGATGCGGCATTAAGTTTAACTCCGGATTACATGATCGAATTTTTTGATATTTTCAGGAGCCTGAAAACAGTAAGAATTTCTCCAAAAGCTTCTGTTTATCCTGGAACTCCATCTGGCCCTAGGTTGCATATTGGACATGATGTTGAGCCTTTTCAGTCATGGATAGACATCGAAACAGACTATTACAGTGCATTTATGGACGATATTATTGAAAAAAGATCCCTTACTGTTAAGACCGCTATTCCGAAAGATATTATCGAACTTTTTAAATATGCATCATTTGGCGTTCCGAGGTTTTTTTTGAATCTGCTGCGAAGATTTCTTCAGGATTCAGGAAAGAGTACTCAGCAAAAATTTAACAATGTTATAAGTGAACAGGTAAAACTCATCAAGGAAGAATATCTCTCTTTGTATCAAAAAATGCCTCAGTACAAGTCAATAATTGAAACCGGCTTTTATCTATTTGAAACTATAGTTGATGATATCGCAAAGGCAAATAAAAACCTTCAAAACGAAAAGCAGATACTCATTGGGATTGAGGATGAGCAGAATATCTTATTTGAGCGGATGATGCGATTTTTGATTGAAGCCGGGCTGTTATATGACAAGGAAACCGTCAGCCATGGTGAAAACAGGAAATATCACAGGTATATACCTCATTTTGCGTTTCTCATGCAGAAACGAGCGTTCAGCAGTGGTAAAAGAGGGTTTGATTCTGGCAGTATTATTGAATTTATAAATCGAAAACAAAGCAAACATCCTGTTAGACGCTCTTTTGGTAAGCTTTTAAGTGCTGAACAAATCGAAAATATGAAACTTGATTTACCGCCATGTAGTAACTGCGGCGCTCCGAGACTGACTGAGGAGCAAAAATTTTGTCACAATTGCGGTCATGAACTCGTAGATAAATCTGCCTTTAAAGAATGTATGAAATTGACTGTTGACGACCTGCCAATTTCAGATTGGCAAAAAAGGAAAATTAAAGAAGAATCAAATTTAAAAACCGTAAGTGATTTTCTTACAATGCCTGATCCAGGAACTGAATTGCGTAAACCGCATGGGATAGGTCCAGTGAGGTCAGAACAAATATTTAATAAAGTACAACAACTTGTTGAAGAGTTCTTATCATAATGGTGAAAAAAAAGATCAATTATAAATATCGAATAAACGATTATTCAAAATCTTCAAAACTGGAGACTCAAGGTCTTTTTGATACAGATTTTAAAGAGTCCAACATATCTCCCATTGATACTTTTTTTGAGAAAACTACAGAATTAAACAAGCTGATTGCTGATCCTGATGATTTCCCCGATCAGCTTGCCGGTTTGATATTATTAGGGTATGTCTCGGCTGTTGAAAGTTATTTCCGGGAAATTATAAGGAAACTGATTTTGATTGATACAGCTTCAAAAAGAATATGCGAGAAACACAGCTTAACTTATGGGGCAGCAATAATTTATGATTCTGAAATGCTTCCTGAAGCCATGCTGGAAAATTGTTCTTTTGCCGGAAGTGAAAATATAGAAAAATCATTGAAAAATTTTTTAGGGATAAAAAAAGGTGATTATTCAAGCGATCTTAACCAAGCCTTAAAACAATTCTCAAAAGTGTGTCAACTACGTCATTGCAGTGTTCACAAGTTTGGTCGTCTCGGATCAAAGAATGCCATAGCTCTTGGCCTTGAAGACCATAAAGAGTATCTTGAAAAACCTTTAAAAATTAATTTTAATGCCCTTCAAGAAATTTTTCTTGTATGTAACAACGTAGTAAAAGAGATTAATAATTTTTTGTTTGAAAAGATATTAGATAGAAATGTCAGTGAAGGATTATATAGCTGGGAGTGGGATTTACGTAAGGACAAGAATGAATTTATTAAGTATTATAATCTGTTTGTTTCTGAAAAAAATCCGCCGATACAAATCCCTTCACTCAAAAAAGCATACGAGGAATTCCGAAAAACCTTTGGTGATCGAATTTGAATTTCTAAGGTGAATTGTGGAAACAATAGGTCAATATTTTACAGCACAACCAGTATCTGACATGATGGTATCACTGTTTCAGCAGGATACCCCAAATAGAGTCATTGATTTAGGGGTCGGGCATGGTTCCTTGTTATATGCTGCATATAACAGATATAACAAAGCTGATTTTTATGCAGCAGATATTGATAAAAAAGTAATATCAAAAATTTCTGAACGATTACCTTTTGTGAATGCTCTTCATATCGACGGACTTTCTAAAGGTTTATCAAAACAGATGAAACTTAAAATCGGATCTGTAGATATCGCAGTGTGTAATCCTCCATATTACAGACTGGATAAAACAACTGAATTAAAAGACTTATTTAATAAAGTCGGTTTAAAAAACAGTACGAAACTGATTAAGTTTACTTCGGATATTGTTTTTCTTGCACAAAATCTTCAAATGTTAAAAAAAGGCGGCGAACTTGGAATAATCCTGCCGGATTCAGCTTTTACAGGTCATGAATTTGTCGGACTGCGTGAAGATCTGTTAACAAATCACAACATTAGGGGAATTGTCCAACTGCCTGATAAAATATTTAAAAAAACAGAAGCGCGAACGCATATTCTGTTAATGGAAAAATGCGGCCCGATTCAGAAAAGAATCCCAATATATCAATCTGATTTTTCCGGCAATATTGGAGAAGCTGTAAATATTTCTGCTGATAACCTTCTTTATAGAATGGATCATTCTTATTATGTATGGAAAGAACTGAATAAGTATTCGGATGATATAATGACCCTTGGAGACCTGAATGTTGCGATAAAAAGAGGCCATAAAACAAAGAAATATTTACAAGGGAAAAACATTCCTTTTTTTCATACTACTTCGTTTCCGTCTGATATTAAAACCAAAATCAACTTAAAAAACAGTCCTGTTTTTGATGATGTTTCTACAGAACCCGGAGATATCCTGATAGCAAGAGTGGGAAAAAGATGTATCGGAAAGGTTGCAATGGTTAATTCCGGAAATCAGGTTATTTCCGATTGCGTTTACAGAGTAAGAGCCCCAAAAAAACACAGGAGCAGGATATTCAGAGAATTGATTTCAGACAAGGGACAACAATGGTTGCGAATTATTGCCCATGGTGTATGCGCACAGGTAATAAGTAAAAGAGACCTGCTGCATTTCCCACTAAATATACATTCATAAAAAATAATGCGAAGTTTCGATACGAAAGGAAACAAGAAAATACTTAACCTGCATAAGACAGCTTTTTTGTGTTCCCGCAAAGTCCTGCCAATATTATTCTCAAGTCCTACGACTGGGCTATTGAGCAAAGAGATAACGGCGAAAAAGAGAATTGAGCTGATGTGCAATATTGCAGATGAAATTTTTATCACACATGCCTCAAAGGGAGGCAAAATTGAAGCGTTGTTAAAACAGCCGAACATTAGGAGCAAAAAGATTATATTTTTTGATCCATAAGCTGCAAGTTTTCTCAATAAACCCTCCGCTGGATTTTTATCAA
>JAFDFV010000515.1 GCA_019309665.1 Deltaproteobacteria bacterium
TTCAAGATTGCCTAAGGCGTCATGGATTACAATTAATAGAGGAAACCAAAGCAGATATTAGGAAGCAGTCAGGAAATCAGGTCAAGGGATTATTAATTGTAGCAAAAAAGGAGGTGGGAGGATGCAAGGGCTGTTGTTTTCCAGACACTTATTGTCATGTTTGAAATAGATAGAAATTTATGAAGTTCCCCACATAACAAATCGCTGGAGAATCGATGGGAAAACGCTATCTGCATAAGAATTGTTTGATTCATGAATTGCGCAGTTGGCGCTCTTAACTATTTAACTTAGGAACGGGGACGAAATAACTTCCCCAACTATGCATCACAGCTTCAGGCCACCTTTGCCCGATCTCAAATCACAAAAGTTGATGGAATAGCAGGCTATTTTGATATTTTTGTGGTTTGAGATCGGGCAAATTTGACCCAAATCTATGCGCCTACTTGGGGAAGTTATTTCGTCCCCGTTCCTTACTAATTTCAATTGTGTATGCTATTCGGTTTTAAGAGGTTTTTCCTTCATGTGGTATGTATAAAAAAAGAATAGTCCGGTTCCAAGAATCATTATTAACGATCCAAAAGAAAAGGCATGTCTGAGCTGAAACATATCCATCATCAAGCCGGCGACAAGAGAGCCTGTAAGCATCCCTGAACTGTGAGCCATTGTAATAATGCCCATCACAGATCCCATGGCTTTTGTTGTATTACCTTTTAATACAGCCAAAGCCATCAGTGCCGGCATTGCAATACCACCTCCGATTCCAATAAGTACATTGGCTATAAATAAATCCCCAAAACCGTCTGCCCAGTTAAATAATAAAATTGCAAAAGCTATTATAAATCCTCCGATTAAGATCATAATTCTTTTGTTGAATCTATCGGCCATGTAGCCCATGGGTGTTTGCATTACACCGGCGATAAAGACTCCCAGCATTACAAGAATTCCGATATAAGAGCTGGAAAGATGAAATTCCGAATCCGCCAGAACAGGCAAGAAACCCCATACTACACCAACACATGCTGCATATGCGAATCTGAATAAAAAAAGACCTGCCAAATCTTTGTCTCTTAATAGTTTTTTCCATGTTACAACCTTTTTTTTTCGTGAGACAGCTCGTTCAGACTTTGTTGGCGGAAGCAGAAAAAGGCATAAAGAAAAACCTAAAAAAGCAAGAATGCCCATACACAAAAATGATGTATTAAGACTGAAATGTTCATTTATCATACCTCCTGCTAAAGGCCCGAGGCTCAGGCCAAAAAACATAGACATGTTGAACATTCCCATATTCAGGCCTTCACTGCCTTCAGGTGTTATATCGCCCACATATGCCTGAATAACCGGTATCAGCATTGCGGATGATATGCCCTGGATAAAGCGCATTATAATAAGTGTTTCGACATTTTTTGAAAGGATAAAGCCTATAGAAATCAGGGCATACGCTAAAAGGCCCGCAACAATTAATGGTTTGCGGCCTTTTTTGTCTGAGAGTCTGCCGAAATATGGGAGGAAAAATGTCCTTGAAAGGGAAAATGCCCCGAATACCAGTCCAATGTACAAACCACTTGCGCCAAGTTCATAAGCATAGACAGGAAGAAGAGGGACTACTATGCCGACTCCTGTTACTGATACAAAAATTGAAAAGAACAGGACGGCAAAAATTTTCTTATCGGAAGTTGTCATAAATTAGCGCACCTTCGGTGCGGACATTTAAAGTGCCTAAAGTGAGCTAAAGTATATTAAAGTGCCTAAAGTTAAGGTATTCTGCCATTTTATATGTTAATTAATACATAGGGAAGTGTAACAGTTTCTCCTCCTATGTTATCAATTAGCACGCCGAAGGCGTACCACAACTTTAGGCACTCACTTTAGGCACTTTTTTATTAGGCACTTTTTACTAATCTATCCTACCGAATTCATTAGGCAAAAAAATGGAAATTTCTATACTATATATTTACTCTTTTTGGATCTTATCCAGAACGGATTCGATAAGATTTCTGATTTCTGTGAGCCTTTTCTCCGACAGGGCTTCGAAACGAAGCACAAGAACAGGCTGGGTGTTTGATG
>JAFDFV010000516.1 GCA_019309665.1 Deltaproteobacteria bacterium
CATGCCATACCGCAACTATCCAAACAATATCGCCTTTGATTTTATAAAAAAAACGGTATGGCGATATAATCACCTCCCGGTAGGGAAGTTCTGGAAATTCTGGTATGATTCTTCCAGACTCAGGAAAGTCCTCAAGCCTTCGCAAAACTGTTTCGGAATGCTCTCGAAAACTGGTTGCCGCAGAAGGTTTATCCCGCCGAATATATGCGAGAGCGTACAGAAACTGGGATCTGGCAGAAGGCGTAAAGCGGACTTTCACGATGGCTCCTGGGACAGGATTAAATCGGCTTCAGCAAGAACAGTATCAAGATCATAACCCTCTCCTATTTCTATTTCCTTATCTCCCTTAGCCAAAAGCCGAAGGAGCTCTTTATCGTGTTCAGATTTTTCATACGCCTCGACACCAATTATGACGGCAGCTGCCCGACCTCTTTGTGTAATGATAATGGGTTCCTTGTTGTCTCGTAATTTTTTCAGGACCTTGGCAGCGTCCTGCCTCAAATCGCTTATCGGAAGGATATTTTACATGTACCACCAATTGAGGTAAAAAGCAAGCGTTTACTTGAATAATGACATGATATAGGTACGCCAAGGGTGAGCGTGAGCAACGGCCTATATGAGTGCCAAATTTGCACGGCCTTTACGTAAAACCGCTATCTTCACCCCGTCTGCTCAACGTATTTGTTGTGTGCCGGGGCAAACTTGCGGGACGGGCAATCCGCAGGGCAATTCTGCTCATTTGCTACTCCTTGGTTAAGTTGTGGAGCAACTCAGCCTTGGAGTAACAAATATCGTTCAGATGGTAAAACCACTGAACTGTGACCTGGCCCAAAGGGCCAGGTTTTCTATGATAGAATAAACAAGTTCTAAAATTCCAAGCTCATTCCATTACCCCGCCCTCCGTCCTCTGACTTCTGTCTTCCTACTTATCTCGGAGAGATTCTCATAATGATACCCAACCTCATGCTCCATTTCTGCAATTTATCTGATGATATCCTCATCATAACTCTCTTTTACAATACGAAAATAATAACATGCATTTACGTTTTCACTATTCTCCATGCGAGCCATTTTCAAAAAATTCCCCGGCAATAGATCTACATCATGCCTGATAATGATAGCTTTTTCTATAGGCTGTTGGATAAAATCTTGCATTGCCTAAGACCCCCCCATTATTAACTTTATCCTTGACTTATCATGCATTCGTGCTATCTTAAATTATAATTTTAATTTTAGGAGAACTTATGAACACTATAAAAACAGTCGGCAGCAGCGGGCAGATATCCTTAGGCAAAAAATTCGCAGGTCAAACTGTAATGTTGGATGAAATTGACACAGGCGTTTGGATTGTCAAGCTGGGGCGCTTCATTCCCGATAATGAAAGGTGGCTTCACAGGCCGGATGTCCATGCCGAACTCAACGAAGCAATTGCCTGGGCAGAGAAAAATCCGCCCGAGGATACAAACTTTGAGGAATTAGAAGCCCGGATCAAATGATGAACCAGAAAACACATCAACACATACGTTTGGATTTGAACAATCCTGTCTTTCAACGCCTGTTTTTCAATCTGTCCAAAAACGATCAGCACAACACTCTTAATACTTTGCGGAAATTGGCAAACATGACATGGCAACAGGTATATGTTGATCATGGACTAAAATGGGAGGTCATTTTATCTCAAAAAGGTCCAGGCGGCAAAAAGCTTTACAGTTTTCGAATCGGCAAGGGTTTTAGGGGAGTCGCGTATCGTGACGGCTCATGGCTGCGCCCGTTATCGTTACATCCTGATCATGATTCAGCTTATCAGTAGTCAATGTGCTCGCGATAGCTCCTCCTGAGGAATCCATCTTTTTCCTGTGAAATATTTATTCCAAACTCCCGATAATTATACTTCTTCCACAAATCCAGATTGTCCCATTTTGAAAGCGGACTTCCATGCATACATATTGTTTTAACCGGATAGAACTTCCGCAGTTTCTCTAAATTCCTTCCAAAATCACAAATATCCAATTCATATAGTTCCTCCTTACTTGTTCCTCTTTTCTCTTTACTAATCTCGGAGAAAATTTCATAATGATACCCAATTTCAGGGCAAACTTGCGGGACGTTCCTTGATATGTTGATTACTTATTTTTCAATAGTTTTAATTTGTTTTCTTTTGCAATTTTTTCACCGCGGGTTGCGGATTGGCTTGCTGTAGGCTGAGATATTTTT
>JAFDFV010000130.1 GCA_019309665.1 Deltaproteobacteria bacterium
GCTCTGTTTCTAAGCAACAAGTGAGTTGGGAATAAGTCAAAGCGAATTAGGGCAAAAGCTGAAGATTTCGCAACCCGCAGTCAGTTTATCGGTTAAACGCTTAAGAGCAATTGGCTATACGCTGCAATTACTCGTTAAAAGCTTAACAGTAACTTATAAACTAATGTACGTCCCGAACGTATTTTGTTTCAGATATCGAGTTTGCCGATTCAGCGCTTGGAGCTCGCTTTGATATATTGGCTGTACGCTGGCTTGTCTCACAACGGAAAAGTACCAGTAACTGCCGACCAGTTTTGATTGAGATAAAGTATGGTGATGGAGCCTTAAGCGGCAATGCCGGAGTGCTCAAACATTTACAGGATATTGATGCACTGGTCTCTAATGGTGATAAATACAAGGCTTTGCTGGAAACGATGGGGATGCAGTTCAACCAGATGGATGAACTTGGGTTGCTGAATTTCAACCGGGTCGCTAATTGGACAAAGATCAAGTTGGATGCCAACGACAAGCCTGAAGTAATCTTTGTATTGGCTAATCATAACCCTCGCAGCTCTAAGCTGAATAAAATATTGAATGACTCAGAAATTGACGCATATGATCACTCGCCAAATTTTGATCTAAGATTTTATGTGGCCTGTTTTGCCGGTTACGCATTACACTCGGATTGCATGTTCACTTTGTCACAGTTTCGTGGATTATTGAAGAACAAAAATGCCGAACCAGTCGTTTCACTGGATGGCTATTCCGCTTCGCTCCATAGCCACCAGTGAGCTCTACATTACCCTTTATTTATCATCTTGACAAAGAGCGCTTCCTGCTGCACATTCAAATGTACACATAAGGAGGCATTATAATGAAAACTATTGCATTTACCGATTTTCGTAAAAGGGCCTCACGCTTCATAACCGAGGTGGAACATGGTGAAACGATTGTTCTTTTACGTCGCGGGAAGCCTGTGGCCGAAGTTATTCCGTTTTCCGATAAATTCAGGACACCTTCATGGAAGCAACCTGGTATCCGTTTGCGAATTCCAGGAAGCGATTTATCCTCCGCTATCATTGAAGAGCGTGAGACTAACAGATGAGACTCTCTGTTGATTCATCATCCCTTGCCAAAAGGTATGTCCAAGAAGATGGTAGCGAAGAAATGGACAGTTTGTTGCATCATGCATCGGAGTTAGCTCTCTGTATTATTTTAGTGCCCGAAATAATTTCTGCGCTTAACCGGCGACAGCGATAAATCTGCTGGAAAAAAATGTATTGCGAGCAATGGATGCTATACATGTTGCTTGTGCTTTGGAGTGGCAGGCAGATCTATTTGTCACCTCTGACAGAAGACAATTTGAAGCGGCCAAGAACGCAGGACTTTATACCGAATACATCGGCTAAATAGACGCTTGAGATGGACTAGGCAAAGCCGTGCCGTTTTTGAAAGGCAGCGTTTAACCGATAGTTTTTACCCTTTAACTTTATTATAGGGAAAAGCTTATGAGCAGTAAAATGACATTGATTTATTGAAAAAAAGATATTTGGAAATTTAAAATTTATAGTATTTATTGAAGTCAGTGGTAGTCCTGGCTGCCCCTGACTTCTGCGTTCGGCAAAGAGGAAAATACACATGGAGATTAAATTCACCCACGTCAGATTGCTGGTTAAAGACTACCAGTTATGTTTTCGATTTTACCGTGACATGCTTGGATTTAAAGCTATATGGGGTGATGAAAGTGGTGGATATGCCGATTTTGAAACCGGTAGTGCGATCATCGCTCTGTTTGGTCGCAATGCCATGGCAGATGCAATCGGTCAATCCAGCCTACCACTCGAGGCTGTCGCGCAGGACACAGTTTCGCTCATTTTCGAAGTTCCTAATGTAGACGAAGCCACACAAGAACTGAAGGCCAAAGGCGTTGTTTTTGAGACTGAGCCGACAGACCGCTCAGTGTGGGGCATTCGCACCGCTCATTTCAGGGACCCTGACGGTAATTTAATTGAGATTAACCAGGCTTTAACCTAATCGGTCCCTTTGTCGTTTTCAAGTTGAGCGATAGATTCAATCAAACGCCTGATGTTCTTTGGTGACCGTAAGAGATAAGCCGTTTCTTCAAGGGCTTCATAGTCCTCAAGTGACATAATGACCACAGAGTTAGAGGTTCTGCGTGTTACAATCACCGGCGCGCGGTCTTTACATACTTTTTCCATTGTCTTTGCAAGGTTTTGCCTGGCGGCTGTATAGGTTATAGCTTCCATAAAGCACCTCCTGTACAGATTATTGTACATATAAAAATGCTGTTGTCAAGCGCATATTTAGAGCTCCAACGCCGCCAGTGCGCCAGATGCAAAAGGCCGGAGCTTTTAGAAATAGCTGTAGGTTCACCGTTTTTATCGCCTTTTCCAAATTTTCTGACAGCCTTTTGCACTGGTGACCGGCGTTCGGCAGTCTGAAATCCTCTTTCCCCCTTGACTTGACCATTTAAATTGACTACTATATTTTTATAAAGGAGGTGTCGTATGAAAACCATGGGAATAAGCCAATTTAAAACACATGCCTTAAAAATTTTAGACCAAGTTGCCAAAACACATGAAGTGATTGTTATAACAAAGCGAGGTAAGCCATTAGCCCAAATAATACCTTATCGCACTTTTGATATAACTCCCAAGCCGGGCAGACTTTCTGATGCTCTTGTTTTTGAAAAAGATGTAATTTCACCATTGGGTGAGGACATGTGGGATGCCTGCAAATGATATATCTGCTTGATACACATACCTGGATCTGGTGGAATATGAATCCACAGAAGTTATCACAAAGGGTCAAAGGGTTAATTGGCAATGCTGAGATGTATGATGAGATACTATTGTCCGCAATTTCTCCATGGGAATTCAGCAAACTCCTTGAAAAAAAGAGAGTGGGAATTTCGTGTGACCCAGAGGATTGGATAAATACTGCTCTTGATATGCCAAAACTCAGGTTAGTCCCTCTCTCTCCTGTTTTATCATACCGATCAACTGTGTTACCCCAACCTTTTCATGATGATACGGCTGACCAAATTATTGTTGCAACGGCAAGGGAAGAAAATGCCACGATATTGACAAAAGATGAAAAGATTCTTGCTTATAAAAATGTTCGAAGTTTTTGGTAACCATTAACAAAATGGGTTAGGCATACAGATTAACAAAACGTCTGAAGGATACAAAAATGATACTTAAAATTTAGTCAATATTTTCATTAAACAGAAATTTGAAAACTCAAATATGAGATTAACCAGAGGCAGCGGGCAATTAAATTTAAGAACGTCTGAAACTCGCGCATAAGTAAGCCTAAAGAAAAAAGAGTATTAATATCAGTTAGAAAAATTAAACGTTATGGCTTGAGTTTATCCTTTTAACAAAAATATACAAAAGTGCCTCTTTTTTCTTAATGCTCACTAAAATCCAGTTGGTGAAAGTCCAATTTTTGACCGAGCCCTTAAGCAAAATCAATGGATTCGGCTGTTTTGATCAGATATCAATCTTTTCGTCTATTTCTATATTTTTTTCCCCTTGTCGTATGCCGGCAGCAACAATATCAGGGTCATGTTCGAAGAAAAGTATCCATTTTTCTTTTAATGCTCTGTTTAAAAACTTTTCCTTTTCACCAACTATGGTTACAGGGTAGTTATCGTATGCCATATGCCAGGGGTAGGGCAGATGTGCTGATGTGGGAATAAGATCCGCACAAAAAAACAAGGAATTTGTTTTGCCTTTTACAAGCGGATGTTGCTGGCCGAGCGCATGACCCTGAGTTACAATAATATCAATACCTTTAAATAATTCCTTTTGTCCTTCTATAAGCTTTAAAACCCCATATTTCTCCAAAGGCATAAAGTCTTCTTTCATATAGCTTGCCGCATCTCCGGCATTTGGTTTAATTGCGGATTCCCAATGTTCTTTTTGCAGATAATATGTTGCATTCGGAAAAGTCGGGACAGTTTTCCCTTCCTTTATAGACGTTGAACCACCTGTGTGATCAAAATGAAGGTGTGTAATAATAACATCTGTAATGTCGCTGCAGGTTAATTCATATTTTGCTAATGCCGAATCTATATCTGTCGAGGCTTCATCAATTTTGTATATTTTTTTCAGCTTTTCCGAGAACTTGTTGCCCAAACCTGTATCTACAAGAATTGTTTTTCCTTCACCCTTTATAAGAAGAGATCTTGTTGCCAATTGAATGAGATTTTTATTATCAGCAGCGATCTTCTTTTCCCACAAAGCCTTGGGAACAACCCCGAACATGGGGCCTCCGTCCAGTGAAAATCTGCCCATTTCAACAGAATAACATTCATAATTTCCGAATTTCATAATTTTTCTCTATGCCATAAAAAAGTTGAAAATGTGTCTTTTGCCTAACCCGCAAACCCTGCGGTGCGGCTTATACGCGTTTGTAAATTTCTGCTATTAGAATTGTATCGAGTATATGCCAATAAAAGAATAAAAATAAAGCCTATTATTGCTGAAATGATTCTGGACTTAAATAAATCGGGTTGATATCGTATCTATCTCCAAATATCGAATCGAAGAAAAAGTATAGAGGAGTATAACAATGCACAGATTCCCACATCTTTTTGAGCCGTATAAAATTAATTCAGTTGGTCTTAAAAACAGAATTACCATGGCACCTCTTTTTACTGCTTCCGCCCACAAAGACGGAACTGTCAGCTCGTTGACATTGGAGCATTACAAAGAAATCGCAGAGGGCGGGGTGAGCATGATTGTGGTTGCAAATGCCATTGTTGATGAAAGCGGGTCTGTATCAAAATATTCTATCAGGGTTGATGATGACAGATTTCTGCCTGGTCTTTCCGGGCTTGCTGACACTATTAAAAAAGAGGGTGTAGCGGCAGTACTCCAGATTAATCATGGAGGACATTTTGCACAGGGAAGAAAGACATTTTCTCCTTCTTCTGTTTCCCTGAGCGATTTAAATTTAGGAGGACTGTATAAAACAGCTCTTAAATCACTTGATTTTCAGCAGCAGTTGGCTGTGTTGTCAGAAGCTATACAACAACACCCCAGAAGACCAAAAAAAATGACTGAAGATGATATTAAGTATATAGTCTCAGCCTATGCTCAGGCGGCTGTACGTGCAAAAAAAGCAGGTTTTGATATGGTAGAAATTCATGGCGCAACCGGATATCTGCCTGTTCAGTTTTTATCTCCGAGAATAAACAACCGAAAAGATCAATACGGCGGTAATCTGGAAAACCGTATGCGGTTTCCTTTAGAGTTAGTACGGGCTGTAAAAGATGCTGCAGGGAATGATTTCCCTGTTGGATACAGGTTTCTTGCTGAGGAATGGATGGATGACGGCTTCCATTTAGATGAAGCAAAAAATTTTGCCCAAAGACTTTCCGCACTTCATATTGCTTATCTTTCCGTAACAGGCGGAACCTATGAATCCTTTTCCGCACCTGAAGTCAAAGAGAAATCACACGGACTAGGTTATATGGTTTATCTTGCCGGAAATATAAAAGAGGCGGTTGATGTGCCTGTAATTACTACCGGTTGTATTACTGACCCACAGTTAGCCGAAGAGATTCTTCGTAAAAAAAAGGCGGATCTTATCGGCCTTGCCCGCCCTTTGTTTGTAGATCCCAAGTGGCCAAAGAAGGCATATGAAGGTAAAGAGGAAGACATAGTTCCATGTAAAAACTGCGGGGTTTGTTTCCAGCTTGTGGTTTCTGATCGGCCTGCTCTCTGTGCTCAATGGGGCAAGGCAAAACTAATCGGGCGAAAAAACATGATAAAAGAAGTCCATAATCCTCGCAAGAAGATTTTGATTGCAATGGATGGATCGGAAAATGCCACCATGGCGGCTGCTTATGCAGCAGATATATTGGCGAACCGCACTGATGTTACTATTACTCTTTTTCATATTAAAACCGATGAATCAATCAAAGACGAAAGTGGAATAAAGGAGATGATGGATATTGCGCGATCAATTTTGATAAAGGCGGGTATCCCTGAAAAGTCGATAAATATTGAGATCCGACAAAAAAAGGCCGGTATGGGTAACGACATATTGAATGAAATAGTAGAGGCCGGCTATGGTACTGTAGTAGTAGGTCGACGAGGTATTTCAAGAGCAAATCAGCTTTTGTTTGGAAGTGTATCAAACAAAATCGTTCAAAATACGAAAGATTGCACTGTGTGGGTAGTTGAATGAGTTCATCAGTTGCCATAGAAAAGATAGGAATAATAGGTGGCGGGATAGGTGGCCTGTTTTTAACCTCATATATTGTCCAAAACTGGCCTGACTATCCGGATATATACATGTTTGACCCAAGATTTGATGAAAGGGGAGAAGTGCGCACCAGCCGTACGTCAGGGTTTGTTTATCAAGGTTGGGCCGGGTCATACGGTATCCCGCTTGTTGATCCTTTAAGCGTTGTGCATAAAATTGATACAATAACATTTCATAAAGGCTCTAAAAGTGTCGAGACTTCCGACCCGCTTGGACGAAAGATCTGTATAATAAACCGCAATCCTGTCCAGAGGAATGGACGGTTAATTCCAAGTATATATCAGCATATCCAGAGTTATATCTCCAAGTATGAAAGAATTTATTTTCTTCCTTTCAGAGTGAATGATATTTATTTCCCCCAGGGCCAGGGCTCGAACGGAAATTTTACAATCCTGTGTGATGATTATGACGGGAAGAAGCATCAGATAGACATTAACGGAGTTGTTTTTACTACACTGCCGTCTAAGATAAAGGAAATACTATCGAAAAAAATCGGATACAGGCCTCCAAAAACATGGCCGGGAGCTATTTTTGATGTTTCTCTTAAGAGAGGGAAACGGCTTCCCAAGTATCAGACGCTCCATAAATTTTTTGTCGGGGGAGGGCTGATCCATACAATAGATTTGATACCAAGGCATGATACGCTTACGGTTATGGCTTTGGGAAAAGGCGCTACAATGCCGGCTTTATATCAGCATATCGATGAGGATCCTGATATACAGAGATATCTGCCTGAACATTGGAAAACCTGTATACTTGAAGGCAGTGCAGGCAGCCTTAATATACCTGTCACTTCAGCAAAAAATGCCGTATCAGATGGTATTGCATGTCTTGGAGGGCATGTATTTGGAGCGCTGTTAATTAACGGCGGGATTTACACTAATCTTTGGGCGGCAGAACTTTTGGCTAAAGCAATTAAAAAAACAGGTTTCCAAAAGGATGGTCTTGAACGGATGTATTTTGCGAAGTTGAAAAAAATACTTTGTTTCCAGAATTTTATCGGAAAGTCACTTTATATGCTGACAGACAGTTTTATTCTTCCTTCTGCAAGCGTTTCTTTTTTTCTATTTCGTGAATTTACAAGGGAGAAAGAACTTGCTCCTGAAAAAAGGATATTGACCAGGTTTGCATGGGATCTCTTGATCGGAGAGGAGCCGTTTTCCAATTCTTTGGTCAGAGCGTTTAAAGGGTTATTACAGAAAATTCGTTGATATGATAGCTCAATTTAGGTATTTCCTATTTTGGGGAATAGTCCCCTTTTTTTAAAGCAGTAATAAGTTCTTGTCTGGACCGCACAGGCTCGTTGAAAAGTGTGATAACTTTTCCCAGTTCTTCAAGGCTATGTGCATCGCTTCCACCAACCTCATGGATAGAGTAGATACTTCTCCATTTGTTCAGAAGTGCATTCTCGCTATCGCTGTTTCTCCCATTACGGCTTTCAACTATTCTGCACATTCCGTCAGCAATTAGGTATTCCTGGGTTGGACGGCTATGACGGAATGGATGCGCTGCTATAGCGACACCTCCAATTGAATCAATCCAGCGAAGAACTTCTGTTGCAGAAAGGCCCGGCAATACTTTATCAAATGGCCCGAATAAAAGAAAATCGCCATCTGGAGTGAAATATTCTACTCCAAAAAATATACAGAGCCCATTAGGCTGTATACCTTCCTGCAGAAGATTTTGAACCTCCATGGTATTGTGATCAGTGATGCATACACCATCAAGCCCACATGCCTGCGAGTAATTAATTATTTCATCAAGAGTCAGTTTACTACATGGAGAAATAGTTGAATGAGTATGTATATCAATTTTCATAATTTTAATTAGTGCCTGTCCGAAAAGTATTTTTTTCAATACTGGCAATAGTTTCAGCTTATTTGTAAAAAAGCCATTAGCCATTAGCTCTTAGCTAAAGGCTAACTGCTAAAAAACAAAGCTAAAAGCTAACTGCTAAAAATGTTTGTTTTGAGAATAGCATATAGCTGACTATAATTTCAGGTGTTTTGAGTTTTCGTCCAAATACTAATTATGCTTCTTAAGCATATTGAAGTCAAACAGGATTTATCTATACAAACCTTGTAGATTATCGTTAATATCAATGGACAATAAGTTCTTTTTAAACTATAATTATAAAAGTTATTTTGCCACTAAGACACAAAGTCTCAAAGCAAGGGCCGCATCAGGATCTCGGCACATTTCTTCGCAAAAAATCGCTCAACTAAGGAGTTTCTTTTATGCCTTCACATTGTATTTTGATACTCCTTGACGGTCTTGGTGATAGATCATTTTCATGCCTGGGATATAAGACCCCTCTTCAGGCAGCACATACACCACACTTGGATACCTTGGCAAGGATAGGCGCAAATGGCCTTTTTCATGCCGATAGACCGGGCATGGCTCTGCCCAGTGAAAATGCTCATTTCTCTCTTTTTGGCTACGAGCTTGATGAGTTCCCAGGCCGGGGTGCTTTGGAGGCTTTGGGTGCAGGCGTTGAAATATCTGTTGATGATGTTGCTGTTTTGGCTCACCTGGCAAGCGTTAAAGTTAAAGACAAC
>JAFDFV010000131.1 GCA_019309665.1 Deltaproteobacteria bacterium
TCCACCTCAATACTTGTTGATGCAGGTCTTTCAGGGATAGAGATTGAACGCAGGATGAAATCAACAGGGCTTAATCCCGAAAATCTTGATGCCATACTCGTATCTCATGAACACACCGACCATATTCAAAGCGTAGGGGTACTTTCACGCCGCTTTGACCTGCCTGTATATATAAACGGCAAGACAATAAAAGCTGCCTCATCTAAACTAAAAAACATTAAAGACATAAGAAGCTTTGAGTGCGGTTCAGCGTTTATGTTAAAAACGCTGGCCCTGCATCCATTTTCAATATCCCATGATGCGGAAGATCCTGCCGGTTTCACCATAAAACAAAATGGTTCAAAGATCGGTATCGCAACAGACCTTGGCATCGTCACTTCCATGGTCAAAGAGCATCTTAAAGACTGCTCGCTACTAATCCTCGAAGCAAACCATGATCAGACCATGCTCGCAAACGGGCCATATCCCTGGCCTCTAAAGCAACGTGTCAAGAGCCGAACCGGACACCTTTCAAACGAAGATTCTAAAAATCTTTTAAATGAAATTAAACACAATAAACTGGAACATGTAATTCTTGCCCATCTAAGCGAAACAAATAATACCCCTGAAAAAGCATTAAGCGTTGCAGGACAGGCGCTTACTAATATTGATACCAGACTCAGTGTTGCTTCACAGTATGAATCCGGTGGTTTAGTATACGTTAAATAGCTTGCCGGTGAAAAACCAATTTGAAAAAATTAATTCACAATTCAAGCCTTGACACCAAGTCTTAATTCACAATTCAAGCTTTGACACCAAGTCCAAGCCTTGACACCAAGTCCCAATAAATTGGGTATCCTGATGCCTTTTTTCGTTTATATGAACTAAATTTTAGATCGATGAGAGTAATAAACTTCGAAAATTTACATATCCTGTTACAGAATCACATCGTTACAATCCCCATAGATAATGGTAGGTGATTAGCTGCTGATCAGAGCGGCACAGTCCAACAAAGTTTTATCCATCATCCCGCTGAGAAAACGTATCGTCCAAGCTTTTCAAACTGTTTCCGCTAAACTGGGCTTTCCAGTATTCTTGTACTGCGGGACAATGGATAAAACTCTATACGTTATGTTTCTTTGAATTCTTATTAGGCCAATATGGCGAGTGAAAACCTTATATACAAATACAAAAGTTTTAATAAGAATTCTTTGGCAATTTTTATTAATTGTGAGCTCTATTTTGCCAATGCCGAAAGCTTTAATGATCCGTTTGATACTCAATTAAAGCTATATGAGGCTTTGAGAGTGTTTGTTGATGAACATCAGGAGTATGAGTTTCCTGAAGATGATTCTGAAATCAGGCGAATATGTATAGAGGCCGAATCGGAGATAAAAAAACTGGTATTCTTTCCATGAGCCATGTTGATAACGAGATTCTGATGTGGTCCCATTATGCTGACCGCCATAAAGGCTTTTGTATAGGTTTTTCTCAGTTTGGTTTGAGAGATGACTTTAGCACTGTGATACATCCTGCAGATTATGATGTTCAATATGATAAACCAAAGCCTTTTTCAAGTTTACTTAAAAGTTATAAGATATCGAATTTGACCCCTTTCGAGTTCTTGGATGCAGATGTTTATAAAATTCTTATTGAATACAAGCATGAAAATTGGAGTTATGAAAAAGAATTACGGTTTCTATACCCGAAAATAGGAGCGGTAAAATTCACACCTATCAACCTAAAAACAGTAACGTACGGGATTAGGACGCCTGCATATCATAAAAAAACATTGAACAACCTTATTCTCTCTAAGACTAATTTTAAACAGGTTAAACAATATCAGATGAAGCGTTTGCCAGGGGAATTAGGAATAAAGCCTAATGAAATTAAGGATGAAGATCTTGAAATGGACGGAGATGGAAAAGACTAAGAGCCTTGTGAAATCCTAAAACATAACATGCTCTTTCAGCGGATCGCAAAAAACCGCGTCCGCTGAAGAGCGTTATGTTCGGAGGAAACGGTGACATGGAGAATATAACTACCCATATAAAATTATTAGTGCAAATTGTGCGCTGTATCCATCTCAAGCGCGAATTATCTGAGATAGACCCAAACCCACAACTCAACTTCTGGCGGCTAATGCATGGTGGGTTATTAGATCTGGCTGTCCTTGAATGGACAAAGATCTTTGGTTCAAACGCAGAGCCAACACATTGGAAAGGTGTTGTTGACGATCAGAAGGCATTTCGAGAAGATTTATTCAGCAGGACTGGAATAACAGAAAACGAATGGAGTAAATACTGGAATGAAATGAAAAGGTATCGAGACGCAGCTGTTGCCCATCATTTCGACAACCCCAATTTCACTCATTATCCAAAGTTAGAGATAGCCTTGACGTCGTGCTATTTCTACTATGCCTATCTTATAGCAAAAGCCAGAGAGCTTGGCGAAACCAGGTACCCGGACAACCTGGAAGAGTACTGCAATAGGTTCGCCAAACAGACAAATGCTGTCGCAAAACTTGCGTTGGATGCTACAGCGGATTGTAAAGAGGAAGTGTGCTGAATATAGAACATAACCTTAAGGATTGTGTCGACCTGACAAGGTCGATCTCAATCCATTGTTCAAGCGAAATTTTGGGCTTTAGGGGGACGTAGTTGACAAGCTTGAATAACTAAAGGCTTTAGGGTCAGAATCGTTGTCAAAGATTGACGGGCTGTTGCCTAAAAGCGATTTTGTGGTATTTCGCTACTATATCGTATCATAGTGAGAACTTAACTTATTGATTTTATTGAATGCAATTCTTGACTAAATTGCTAATTTTCATCAAATTTGGATTTGGGCAACAGCTCGGTATTGGCCCACCATGACTAAAGGAATTAAAAGGATCTTTAAAGCCTAAAACCCACAACATAATCAGACTCGCTACATAACCCTATTCTTCGCTTGATAGGTATCAAGTACGGTATTTTGCTGAATGCCTGATTATGCCGCCAGCATAAGCCGCGCTTCCACCATGTCCCAGGGAACGTCTATTTTATTCTTTTTTGTCCGGCCAATCAGCCCGATAAGTTCCAACCGCCGCACATCTGTGTGGACGTTTTTGTAATCGCGTCCCAGTTCATCCGCCAAAGCGCGTATACTCATAGGACCACTTGTGCGCAGTTTCTTAAGCAAAATCCATCTTCCAGGTGTAAGCGTCTTAAGAAGCATCTCCAGGTTTTCAAAGTTGAGCCGCCGGTCGGTCTCAACCTTTTCACCGCGTTCAGCGCGCCGCCAGGCATTGATAAAACCTTTAGCCGTGGTTGCAGCGTCGCCTACTCCGATTTTAAGTTGTTTTTTCATATTGGCTCCTTACTTTCTCTATCTCTTCAAGAAAATCCGCTACCAGGGTTTCCACATCTTTAAATAGATAAGATTCTTCTTGGTCTTTAATGTGTTTGTGATCACCTTTACCTGACTCGTTGTCATAACGAATAATACAAGTTCCGTCAGCAAGTCCGTAATAAAGGCGGTATTTTAATCCATATGGTCTGTCATAAGTCTTTTTTGGGAGTTGCCAAAGAACCATCTCGCGAACGGCGCCATCAGCATACATAAATTTCTCATGATAGATTAGATTAGCTTTCATATGGCATCTTATACCATATGGTAAAATAAAAGTAAACAGCAAAGTTAAAGGTGCCCAAAGGTGGGCGCTCTTAACTATTTAACTTGATTGGGAGGAGGACTAAACTGTTACAATATGTCTATCTAATGCGTCTAATAGGTTAAAAAGTTAACTGCGGCCTATCTCTCCCGGCCTCTATAAATTTGACAACTATTTCCTTGGCTGATTTTAAAATCTGTTCATCAATAGAGCTCATTTTACATACCTTTTCGTAAAAGAGTTTTTTTCAATATTTTTTAATCCAGTAACCTATGGTAAACATTAGGGACGTCCATAAATAAGTAAATAACCTGACATTTAATTATATTATTGATAGTAGACTTGCATGCCTATATCAGCCCGCCTGGACGCACCGGATGTTTTACATCATATCATCATCCGGGGAATTGAGCGTCGCAACATATTTAGAGATAATGGTGAAAGTACAGGAAAAAACAAGGAGGTCTTAAATATTAAGTAATTGCATTTTAATCGAGCCTTTTGCAGAAACAACGCCGATCGACAGTGCAGTACTACAGCTCACGCCTCTATGCAATATATAGTTTGCGCAACGTGGTTTCATGTGTTTCTGCAAAAGGCTCAATCTTTATTTATTGCCTTACCATCCAACCTTCTATTCCTTGATACCTCTCTGACGATTTGATTGTTACCCATTTTCTCCGCAATGTTATTCTCTCCTCGTGTTGCACTTAGGGCTCGGAAAAAAATAACTTGGCATTTTTGCATCCCGACTTCACCATATCTTTAACCGATCTTCAATCGCACCTGATCTTAGTAAAATTGGCCTCGAAATAGCTCGCTATTCCTGCGGTTTTGCTCAATCAAATCGATTAAATCTACGGCAAATTCGGGCGCAAATTCTACCAAGTTATTTTTGACCGAGCCCTTAGTTTACCAAAAATAGCGCTTTTTAAACAATTAATTTTACAAAAATCGCTAATTTTGATAAATTTATTTGACAAAAATACTGAAGGGTATTTTGGAAGCAATGAAATCCTGGCATATTATACTTGAAGTCTCTCAGTATTCTTTAGACCCCAATCACAGCGATTTCCTTGCTGAACACCATTGATCCGGTGTTGAGAACACCCCTTGGCGGTGTATTTGAAAATGCTGTTTTATTAAATCTTCTTCAGGGGGCTTCGGCATTTAAATCTGTCGCCACATGGAAAAAAGGCAAACCCGCGGGTATTGAAGTCGATTTTACTGTAGATGTTATAGATGCAAGAACCCGAATACCTGTTGAATGCAAGGCCACGACGTCAATACAGAAAAGACATTATAAAAATATTATACATTACCTGGATTTAACCGGACAAAAATTTGGCATACTGGTTTCCGCCGCTCCTTATGAAAAGATAGTAAATAAAAGGCGGATCATTCTCAACCTGCCAATCTACCTGGCCGCCAGACAGAATATCATAGAATATTTCAAGAGAAATAATTGACAAGTTGTTGGGAATCAGACTGAGAAAAAAGGAGGTTGTAATTTCTGGTGTAATTAAAACTGTGTTGTGTTAATATCTTATAATATTAAAATTTTGAATTCAAAACAAACTTTTTGAGGTATTCTCTTGGACTCTCCACTTGTTTGGGCTGAAGTTGACCTTAAAGCCATAGTTGCGGGACGAGTTGCGGGACGGAGTTGCGGGACGTACATTAGTTTAAGTTGCGGGACGTACATTAGAGTTGCGGGACGTACATTAGTTTATAAGTTGACAGAGTTGCGGGACGTACATTAGTTTATAAGTTGACAGGGTACTTAAACTATAATATCCGATTTACATGCCACGTCAATCAAGAATAGATGCGCCGGGTGCGCTTCATCATATTATTGCCAGAGGTATAGAACGTAAAAAGATATTTCAGGATAGTGTCG
>JAFDFV010000517.1 GCA_019309665.1 Deltaproteobacteria bacterium
CATTCCCTGGTCGGGGGTCACACGGCTGGTCTGTGGTGCTCGAGATGAAGATGCACGTTGCATTGGTTTCGATGAAGGGCCGAAGCTCCCGAACTGGCAGCAAGCCCTCGAAGAACTTGGTGTCAAAGCTTGAATTGTGAATTAACGCTTAACAATTAAGCCGCTATTTTTTAGCAAAATCAGTAAGGGCAAAGCATGGGGAATTGAACCGCAAAAGCGAGCGCATTCCCCGTAGTTTGTCGAAGCAAAAGCGAAGATCCAGCTTTTGCGGAGCTGTAGGGAGTTTCAATAAAGATAAAAAAGTAAAAAGCCAATTTGAAAAAAAATAATTCACAATTCAAGCTTTGATAATGATATTACAAAAAATAGCAAATTGCAACATATAGTTGCATGGCGCAATATGGCTTTTTTGTTTGAAGGCGAACGTAAAGCTGAGTGGTTGGGCAACGATAACCGAAAAACTATGATAAAGGCAAAAACTATCGGTCAAATACAGCCTTTCAAAAGCGGCACGGCTTTGCCCAGTCCATCTCAACCTGGTTGGGCTTACTTCATATTCATTCATTCTGATTATTACTACTACAAATATAAAACTCTACTTTCTCAAGGGTTACCAAGCCTTTCTTGACCACGTTTTCAATACAAGAAAGAAACTCTTTTATTTTTTCAGGTGTGTCTACTATTTCCACGACAATTGGCAAATCAAGAGATAGCCGTAGTATTTTTGAAGTATGAATGCGGCAATTGGCACCAAATCCCATTAAACCACGAAGAACGGTAGCGCCTGCTAAACCATCTTTTTTTGCTTTAATTACGAGCCATTCATATAATGGTTTCCCTTTGTATTTGTCACTTTCTCCAATAAATATTCTGAGAAGTTGGCCTTCAGGTAGAAGTTTCATTTATCTTATCTCCATATTGTCATTATCGTGAATCGGCCGAGCAAAACAGCTAATAGGCCTATCATTATATGAATTCCGATGTTTATCAAAGCCAGAAATAATCTTTGGTCTTGAAATAGATTCATTGTCTCATTGCTAAATGTAGAATATGTAGTAAAAGAACCTAAAAGTCCAACCATCAGGAATAGACGCATTTCTGCTGTCATTCCTGCCTGAGATTCAGCGAGATGAGAAAATATACCAATCAGAAAACAGCCTGTAATATTAACTGCAAGGGTTCCATGTGGGAAAGCAACACTTTGCGTCAAATTCTGAACATAACCACTAATCAAATATCTTAGAACTGCGCCAATAAAACCACCGACACCGACCAGAATTATTTTGTGCATATTTCACTCCTCGGCACTGGTTCGGTTGAATAGATGAAAAAGACTCGAATTTGTCGATTACACCTGTGAAAACAATTAGTTATGCCAGCTTGCCATAAGGCACTGCAACCTATTGATATAATTGAATCACCTATTCAACTGAACCAGTGCCCACTCCTCTTTATATAATTTTAAAAGTAGGAGTCATTAGCACAATGGCGGTTAAAGGCGAACTCCATCGCCAATAATTATTAAGTCTGCAAAGCAACGGCGGCGATCAACCGTCCGTGTTTACCCAATTGTTAAGCGTTCGCTCGTTATTAATTTAGGCATTATTCCAAGATAATAAGATTTCTTTCCTGAGTAAGAAAAAGACTATCAATGAAATTAGTTCCATTATTACTGTAAATGCAATTATATCCAGGATGGAAAAATCATAAACAAATCCCATAATAGTGCTTCCAGCAAACCAGGCCACTCCGTATATTGTATTAAAGATACCATAGGCAAATCCTCGATGTTCTATGGAAACTAAATCGGCAATTGCCGCTCGCATTATCGTTTCATGTACTCCCATCACCGCACCCCAAAGCAAAGCGGTTATGATTGCCATATTGTAACTATTAGAAAATGCCAGGAATGGAATAGGAAGCGTGAGCAAGGGAATCGTTATCAGCGTTGTCAGTCCGACTTTGTCATAGGTTTTTCCGATAACAAGGGCTACCAATGCATCCATTCCCATTGCAATTGCATAAAATGGTAAGAAATTATTTGAAAATTGACAAATCCTGCTACACTAAAAAAGGTGAATAGAGCGTAGAACCAAAATGTCCTTGAAAGTTTGTTTTTGCCGTCTGCTTTTTTTTGACCATCTGTTTTACGGGATGTTTCAAGTACCACTGGAGAGGGAACTTTATTTCTTGCTAACAGAAGAATTACTATACACAAAACAGCAGGTATCCATAAAATGGTAAACCCTCCGCGATAACCGCCTTTAAGAAAAAAAACGGCAGAAAATATCAAAGGTCCTATAATGGCTCCAATCTGGTCAAGCGCTTCATGTAGACCGAAACCAAAACCTCGCCCAACTTGTTTTGTAGCGTGGGAAAGAATTGCATCCCTTGCTGGAGTTCTTATTCCTTTTCCTATGCGTTCCATGATGATAAGGAGAGCTGCTATTTCCCAATGATCGGTAAGCGCTACAAGGGGAATGGCGCAAAGCAATCCATAACCTGCGATTGTTATAGGCCAATATTCTTTAGTGCGGTCTGCAAAATAACCAGAAATCAAGCGTAATGTATATCCGATCAATTCGCCGAGTCCTGCTACTAAACCAACAATGGAAGCACTTGCACCCAACATGGCTAAATAAGGGCCGCTAATACTTCTTGCTCCTTCATATGTAATATCTCCAAACAGGCTGACAAGTCCCATGAGGATAATAAATTGTAAGGCTACTTTTTTGTGTTTATTGAAACTGGATGTTGAATCTTGTTCGGCTTGCTTCATAAAACACCTGTTGCTTAATTTTAGTTACGCACAACGTAAAGCTGAGGGGCTGGGCAACGATAACCGAAAAACTATGATAAAGGTAAAAACTACCGGTCAAATACTGCCTTTCAAAAAAACGGCACGGCTTTGCCCAGTCCAGCTCAAGCGCCTGGTTGGGCGCTGGATACAACTGATGCTACTGTTTCAATCTTATATAGCTCGTCCTTCATCCTATGCTCAGCATGCCATAAATCATATGCCTGCTGCATGCGCAGCCAGAGACCTGGACCATTGCCGGCAAACTT